>DATMBG010000012.1 GCA_035559535.1 Candidatus Limnocylindrales bacterium | reverse complement strand
CCAGGTTAATCATAGACATGGCCCATGCTTTGGAGTTGAAGGTTTTAGCGGAGGGGGTGGAGACGGAGGAGCAGTTGTTTTTTTTATGTGCCCAACAGTGTGATGAGGCCCAGGGTTACCTGTTTGGTAAACCTGTACCGGCAGAAGCCTGTGAGAAACTTTTACAAGAAGACCGGTATTTACTGCCCGATACCAACTCTAAATAGAAATGTCGTATAACCTGCAGGACGATCCCCCAGGATTGCCCTTAAACAGGGTAGCCACAAGGAGTTACCCCCATAGGCATCAAGCTAAGGATCAGGCATGGGGTCTAGACGCTTTACCACCTCCACGTCAGGATAAGCTGAAAAGCTCCGCCAAGGGACGAACCGTTAATAGCCTCTGACGTAAATCGGAGGATTCAGTCATTTAGAATTTTTTCAAGCTCCGTAGCTGTTAAACAGGTCGCTCCGCTGGGACTAACCTTCCTATCCTGGCGCTTAAGAGAGGTTAGGTGGTATAGGTACCGGGTTAAGGCACCTCCCTCCCCCTCTCACCCTCCCCGTCCACGGGGAGGGTGAGAGGGGGAGGGAGAGGGAACTTCGCTTCAAAGTTCCTTCCCCTGTAAAGCGGAGGAAGGTCAGGAAGGGAGGTGCCCCTCAGGTACCTCACTCGTATCCCGGCGCCTAGAGGGGTTAGAAAAAAGATACCCCTCACTTCAACATAGAAATGGTATGAGAACTCAAAATAGAGAGGGTTTTTAAAGAGATATGCGGGGATATATCCCCGAGATTTTACAAAATTAAAACATTGGACAAACTCAAATTTTATTTTTTGTGGATACCGGTCCGTCTTAGCTTTCTTCACCCCGACTCAAAACTTGAAAATCAAAAACCAGAAGGGTGGAATAATTTTTATGAACCCTTTAATACCATCCAGTTAACGGGACATTCTGTCCAGGATACCATACAGGGCCTGGTTGATTTTCTCAAAGTCAGTCTCGTGGGACAGTATTTCATCTGGTTTTTGAATGTACCTGCCTTCAACAAGCTCATCTGCACAGTTGGCGAGGAGTTGTTCAACGCTTTCCTTTGTGGACTCCAGATGAAACTGTAAGCCGAGAACTTTTTCTTTATAGAGAAACGCCTGGTTCTGACATCCTTCACTTTGAGCCAGCCAGACCGTACCCCGTGGTAATTCGAAAGTATCACCATGCCAGTGAAAAGCTGTGAGTCGCGGGGGTAAGAAGTTGAAAAGCGGCGAGGTCTGGGCTTCAGGGGTAAATTCAATGGGAAACCAGCCTATTTCCTTGTAACGGTTTCGGAACACCCTTGCACCCAGAACATCAGCAATTAACTGCGAACCCAAACAGATGCCTAAAACAACTTTCTCTTTTGAAATTACCTGCTCAATGAACCGTTTCTCCCTGGACAACCAGGGATACCTGTCCTCTTCGTAAATGTTCATGGGCCCACCTAAAACCACCAGCCAGTCAATTTCATCAACCGGGGGTAACGGTTCGTTTTGATAAAACCTGGTGACAGACAGCAAGTGACCTCTGGTCTTCGCCCATTGTTCGATGCTGGCGAGACCTTCGAACGGAACATGTTGTAAATAATGAATTTTTATCATAACCATTCTTCTATCGAAATTTCAGAAATCTCACAGATGCTTCTTTAATCCATGGGCCTAAAATAGATCCGGTTACCATGACCTATAGTATGAAGCAGGAATTGAGATTCCGGCAAGGAAAAAGTTAAAGTGTTTTTTAATCCTTGTAGAAGAAACATCAAAAATAACACAAATCTTCTCTCTTTAAACTTGACAGGAGCAGGGATAATTAATAACTTTGATTCAAGGTAAAATCTCTTTATCAAGGTTCATCATCTTTTTATATAAAGGATCTCCCATGCTGAGACAGCAAAATTTACTTCTTAACAAGCAAGAAGTTGCTCAAAGGAAGATCGTATTGGAATCTAAACCTTTGACGTTGGATGTAGCCATTACCAACGATTGTGATATTGACTGCATCATGTGCTTTACCAAGTACATGAACCATCACGATATGAGCCCGGAAGTTTTTGAAAGTGTCCGGCAAATATTCCCTTATCCCATGGAGATCCGATGGAACGATGCGGGGGAGATCCTGGCAACCAAAAATCCGGAGTACTATCTGGACATTATCAATGAAGTCCGACCCCCCAAGAGTTATGTTTCTACGAACCTTCTGACAGCGGATAAATATATCGATAAAATTGTGGCTGGTGGTTTGACCCATATTAGTGTGTCTATGGATGCGGCCACGCCGCAGACGTATCGATCCATCCGGGTTGGGAGTAACTTCGAACGGGTCGTCAACAACCTGAAGCTGATTAAAGCCTATAAAGAACAGAAGAAAACCGAAATACCCTATATAACTCTGGTCTTTGTGGCCATGAAAAAAAATATCCAGGAGCTGCCGCTTTTTGTGGAACTGGCCCACGAGGTTGGAGCCAGGGAGATCCACGTTTTGAGGCTTTTAACGGCTCCTACAGGGGTCCAACTCTACCAAACCCTCGATCCGGTTGTCGAAAAGCATTATTATCGAATCGCCAAGAAGAAAGCCGATGAGTTGGGAATTAAGCTCTGCCATATTGCCTGGACCGATGAGGAATTACTGCGAGATTCTCAGAACGCCGAAACCGAACAGGTTTCCTCGTTACTGGCATCAAGCCGTGTACCTTATCCCTATCGAACCATTCATCGACCTTTTATAGAATCTCGAATTCGAGACATACCCTTCTGCCGTTCTCCCTGGCAGGAGATGCTGGTGGATGTAGACGGCAATGTACGCCCCTGCTGTTTTATGCCCAATATTATGGGTAATGTCAAAGAGGCTTCCCCTCTGGAAATTTGGAATAACGAAAATTATCAAAGGATCCGGCGTAAGCTCTTAAATCATGATCTCTCGGATTGTAAACAATGTGGCATTGTAGCTAAAGTTTTTACCTCCTACGAACCGTTGTATCCAGATGCCGAGACGACTCCCATTGAGATCCGTTTAAATTCCCTCAAGCGGATGTACCGACTGGATACCGATTATACCGAGCCGGGCCCCTGGAGTCATCCCCCTCCCTTAAACCTTAAATTGGGGAATCAGACTCTAGCTTTAAATACCAAATGGCAGCTTCTCTCAGAGGATCGAAAAGGAAGCCCTGGGTTGGAGAAATCCCATACTTTGCCGGATGAGCTGGGGGATGCCGTAACTACCATGAAACAAACCCAGGCTCCTGATTTTAATTATGAGATCAAGTCCCATCGGCGTTTTCTCGGTCGGTTGATTGTATTTGCGAAGAAGCTTCTCTTTCGACCTCTTCGGGCGTACCTGGAGCATATCCTCCGAAATCAACAACTCTTCAATCTCCAGGTCATACAGTTCTGTGAGCTTATGTTGAAGCGCCAAAGGGACTTTAATGCGACTGTGGTCAAATATCTCAACCATCTCACCGAATACACCGGAAAGAGCTTCGAAAGGCAGATAGATTTCAATGGGGATACTCTCCGGGCTTTGAACTTACTGGCCCGACAAGGGAATGAACTCGAGCGGAGCCTCCAGATTCTTCTAGAATCCTCCACAGACTACTGGCACTGCTTATGGAATAGCTTGGGAGATCAAATGGCCCAATCTTATGACCAATCAGTTCCTTTAAGAAAAGCCGAAGAGATCTTTTATCGGGTCGAATATATTAATCATGGTACTCCAAAAGAAATGGAAAGCGGACAAACTTATACGATTCCTTTGACTTTTAAAAATACCAGTTTCAGTCCCTGGTTCCGAAGTGGGCCCCACGCTGTTCAATGTTCCTATCAATGGTTCCGTGCAGAAGATGAATCCCTGGTATGTGAAGGGACCAGAACCTTACTTCCTCACGATTTACTTCCTTTACAAGAAATAACCATCCAGGCCCGGCTTACAGCTCCTGAAACAAGCGGTCGCTACCTACTTAAATGGGACCTCCTCTCAGGCAACCAAATCTGGTTCCATCAATATACCCGACAGACTCTGGAAGTACCTGTTACGGTAAAATAACGGGTCGTAACGATCCGGGTTGTTCCGGCTATAAAAACAACCTCACCCTTTTCTCCCATGCTTCTTTCCCCTCCTTACAGGGGTATTTTTTTGAGTCAGTCGTTTGCGAATCCCCTGCCTTGTTTGCATTGAGCTGGTCGGAGGACGACCCTCAGCCTCTGGCCGGGAATTCACCCCTTCAACTGGGCTCGGGACGAGGGGAACGGTCTAAAATTAAAAAAATACTCCTAAAAGCCTTTCCCCTCTTCCGAAGCTTCGAAAGAGGGGAAAGGGGGATAAGGTAGAAGGTTTTATCGAACCTGAAGACGGGTCGTCTCTGTATCTACAACCCCATTGGCACTGACTCTGGCCTGCAGGGTATAGGTACCCGGTCTGGCGTTTGAGGGAAGCGTGATAGGAACAGTGGTTACATAGGTCCCATCCGGGCGTTGGACCTGGATACTGGTATTTCCAATATTTTCGTTACCCTGACTGATCCGCCACTCTTCGGTGACCACTGTTGGAGGAGTGCTTCCTAATACCGCGTACCTCATTTGGAGATTTACCCGATCTCCCGGGCGAGCGGTGGAAGGAATAACCTGTACCTCTTCTAACTTGACAAGGGTCCCCGAAGGACTGCCGTATTTATTAACCGTCGCTTCCCGAGTGGCCTCCTGTTTCTGAATGTAGTCCCCCAACAGAGCCCCTGCCAAACCTCCCAGCAGAGCACCCACCAATTCGTTTCCCCCGGCCACTCCCGCAATAACTGCACCTGCCCCTGCACCGGCGGCACCACCGATAATGGCACCTTTATGTCTCTCGGTAGTTCCTCCACACCCTGCCGTCACTACTATAAGTAAAAGACAAAGACTTCCGATGAAAACTTTGTTTTTCATGATCTGTTTCACCTTTCCTGTAATGCCTTTTCAAGTTGAAAAGGATACCCCAAACTTACCCCGACGAGTGACAACAGGAGCAAAACAATTCCACAAAGCAAAGAGATGGCTTTGTCCCTTTCACTCCAGTAGATGCCAACTCCTGTCGCTCCGTGCAAGGACAGGCTCCCCATCAGCTTGAAAAGGTATAATTCCCTAGCTACAGAATTACACAGCTAAATAACCCCTTAGCCTCCGAAATAGGAAAGGGACTATCTCTATAACTAAAGGATCCTGTTTTATGATTTTTCGGTTTTTACTTCTTTACTGTTATAAAAGTTCTCTCATTAGAATAAATAGTCAAGGTTTAACATACCTTTAGAAAAAAATTTTGAAGAGCTGGATTAAATTAGAAATATTTATGAATTTCTATATCCTTTGGGGCTTTTGTAATCAATAATTTTCCAAATTCAGGGAATACTTTTTGCCAGTAAGTGACCACATGGGGATCCGGCTCAATAAAGCGGATATTATACCGGGAGGTATAAGGGGATTGCATAACCCAAAATTTTGCTGCAAGCCCCGGATAAATATTCTTTCCCACAAAACCGTTGATAGGCTCCTCACTGTTATAAAAATAGATGGGTTGAGTTGTTCCGTTTGAGCGGATGCGGGAGATGAAGTTTTGATCGAAACTATCGGCGATGGCGCATTCCATAACAATACGACTGGCCCTTAGATTAAGGGTATTACCCCAAAAAACAACGGCCGAAAGCAGGAAGATACTCCCTAACCAGAGAGTAGAAACAGAGGAAGATCGCGCTTTCTGTAAAATCTTACGGAACTGCTCGAAGAGGAGAGCCAGAGACATGGCGATGAGTAAAGATGGAAAATATTGATAGCGACTATATTCGGTCAGGGCCTTTAAGGCAGTTTCTGAGTTAAAATTATATAAAATCAGATAAGGGGTCGTTCGTCCTATATGGACAACTGTGTAAAAACAAAGGATCACCGCAAATAGTAAGACGAATCGAAATAAAGCTGTTTTGCCGGGACGACTTAGCCCGACCCCTACAAAGAATGTACCTATCGCGAGGACACCGGCCAGGGTACTATGCTCGGGAAATCCGAGGAACCCTGCCCATCCGTTTGAAGTAAAATAAAGAAGTACCCTTGGAAAATAATTCAGGATGATCTGTCTGTCCAGGAGAGTGGAAGTTCGAGCCAGGGAAAGATGGATAATGGTCAGGATAGCCAAAGGAAGTAAGGGAAATAACATTCCCAGGACCTTTTTCGATCTGAATTTTAAACCCTGGGTATAACCCATACTCCAGGCCAGGGGAAATACCAGGATGGTATACACATAACCCGAAATAAAGAAAATCGGTCCAAGGGCCAGTATAAGCGCCGAAAAATAATATTTTATCGAGATAGAATCAGATCTAAAAGCCCTTCTGGCAAGGAGTATGGCCAGGAGGAAAAAAAGTGTTGAGAACGAAAGGGCTCCCAGGGCCGCATGCCATTCCATTCCTCTGTAAAATACCGCACTGGTACCCCATAGTCCTGAAAAAAGAAAAGCAAGAAAAGGATGAACATCCATTTTTTGGAGAATGGAATAGAAAAGAAGAGAATTAAGGATATGAACCGTGAGGAGAATGACAAAAAAAGAATGACTGTCGTACCCAAACAACTTATAAAGGATTAAAACTTCTAACTTAAAAAGTGGATAAAAATGACCGCCCAATGAGGCCGACAGATAGTCGGTTAGCTTCATCCAATGTAAATCAAAAAGATAGACAAAATCGTCATATTGGAAGCAGCTCTGGACGATATAGCCGTATCTGAAAAGCACCAGGATGGGTAATACAAGAACCGGTAAGACTTTTACAGCATATTGGAAAAACGCTATTTCTTTGAATCCTCTAACCCTCATCTTCTTCCTTACATCCATTCGAGCCCCTTACCTTAAGAATCCACGTACCGGAAAGAGTAGCCATGAAAGAGCCCAATCCCATAAGGGTTAACCAGGCCCCGACTTTATAGGAAGCAGGTTCATATTTAAACAGGACCTCGTGCTCTCCAGAAGGTAGGAAAACAGACCGTATAAAATAATCCGTCAAAAGGATCTCCGATTCTTTTCCATCTATATAAGCCCGCCAGCCGGGATAGAAAGAATCACTCAGAACCAGGAAGCCTGGGCGTTCTGCCTTAGTTTTAATGGAGATTCTGGTCGGTTCATAGCGGACGATTCGGGCCTGGGAATTATCTTCCAGGGTAGTAGAACCCGGGAGGGTTGAGGTGGTGTTATAGTCTTCCAACCTGAAGAGATCGTCATGCCGCACCGAAGGTTCCTTCTCAAGAATGATCTGACGACCCAGGTCGAAGTGATCATCTTTCAATCGCTCCAACACCTTCGCTTCTCGTACCGAAGGTTCCGGATCCCAGATGACTTCGGCCTGATGAACGATAAATGCTCTGGGTAATACCCGATGATTCCGATATACTTTTACTTCTCCATCATAAACTTCTTCAAAGGAAGCCTGGGAGGCGAAGCTATAGACTTTAAAGCCGGCATCTCCTGGGGCAGGTTGTCCGTTCAGGTAAAGTTGTCCCTCCGGGTAAAGGTCTAATTGATTTGTCCAGAGAGTTACCGTATTGGATACGGTGGCTTCAGGGGCCGTTAATTCAAAATAGAAGGTCTTACCTTTGGATCCCGGAATAGGTGGAAATGAAACGGTATAATAAGTATTATCCTGGATGTCGGTCATGGGGATCCAGGTAGTATATAAAATGGTCTCGCTGGTGGGAGATTCTTTCAGTTTAAATAAAACTCTTCCGGTATTAAACCGCTGATAGGTTCCAAAAAAAAGACCGATGGCACAAAGATCTCCATGGGAGATGAACGTCTGACCTACCGAGACTCCGGGGACCAGAGATTCCGCTGGAACCGCTCCACCTCCCATGGGATAGACACTACTCTCTAAATGAAAATAAGGGGGAGCTCCTTGCTTATCGGTCACTACATATTTCAGGTTCAAGAGATTGAAAAACCGATTGTCCACATTCCGAATCTCCCCTACCGGAAGGCCTCCTGTAAAAAACCAGTTGGTATAGAGCTCTTTGTCGATTAAGTTGGCTGCAAACATCCAGAACCGCCGATTGATCAATCCGTTCACAAACCCAATACTGTTTAACTCATAGGCACTGGGGGTATTAGGATACAAATACCCATCCAGAGCATATACCCGGAATGTCTCCGGATCCGACTTTAAGAACTTAACAAAGGGGGGTTCTACGAAAGGAGGATATCGATCCATATGATCGTGGGGCATCAAGATAAATAACTCTCCTATCAGCCCCAGCCCTATCCAGGTCGCAAAACCTGTCTGGGTCAGAACTCTGAGAGACTTTAACCACAACCCGAGTAGAATGAGTCCTCCTAAAACTAAGGCGGGTAAGGTTTGCCAAAAGGCATCCTTCAATAAAATGGCCCCATTGGGTTTTTCCACCATCCTGGGATAGGTCACTTTCCATAACAGACCAATCAGAAGCCAGCCGAGTAAAACCAATCCTCCCAACAACCAGCCCCGATATTTTCCCTGTCTGATACGGTTTAACTGAGTACTCATTAAGACAACGGCGGAAAACGTCAGCTCCGGAGGGAAATATCGGGTGAAATGACTTACCTTAAAGAAGGGAAGATGACCCACAAAGTCATGGAAGCTCTGGATGAGATTGTAACCCTGGATGAGAAAAAAAGTAATCATAAGGGTAAAGAACAAATGTTTTTTTCGGAAGCTGATTCCCTCCAGGGTAGCCAGAGCGACCAAAAGAACAACTCCAAACCCCAGATAACCGGGTTGGAAGTCCCAAACGACTCCATCCCAGGATTGATGAAGAGGTCCAAAGAAATAGGGAAGTACCAATAAAATGAGATCCCGGGGAGGTAAAGACCATAAACCTACCAGAAGATTGGGATCATGCCGACCGAGATAAGACAGTTGAACAAACTCCAAAAAAGGAAGAACCATGATCGCACAGAGTAGCAACCCTATGGCATAGGACCCTGCCAGACAGAACAATCGCTGCAAAAAAAGAAGTAAGGGAGTGGAAGAGTCAAGGAACCGGGAGGTGAAGGGTCTTCCATACTTCTCCTTTTCCGCAAATAAGCAGCGCATGAGAAAGTAGCCGGTGGCAAAGAACATAGCAAAAAAACTGGGCTCCGGATGACCTCCTAAAATCATCAATCCCACCATACCTCCCTGGAGTACAACCCGTTTGACTCCAGGCTCTTGATAGAGTTTCTCGGTTGTGTACATCAAGCCCGGCAGTAGCATGGCAGCATGGATAAAGACGATGTTGATATGGAGAACCATGTGTCCACAAAACATGTAGGCCATTCCTCCCACTAAGGCACTGAGTGGGTCGAGTTGAGAAACTTTTCTGAGGAACAGGTACATAAGAACTCCGGCTAAGAAGATCCGAAGTATAAGGTAAAAATCCCACATGGCCGGATGCGGGGTCAGGTAGAGCAAAAAACTTAAAGGAAAAAACACCGTGGAAATCATGTCTGCATTGAGGGGTGTACCAAGTCCGGTATGAGGGTCCCATAGGGGGAGGATACCTCGATGATAGAGCAAGGAAGTTAAATGGGTAGCCGGCTCATGGATCCATGCCGAAGCAAAGGGATCCATCACAGGGGAAGTGGTAATACGACGGCCCGAGTAACCATAAGCTCCCGAAGGGGTTGTGCTGGGAACCAAATTGGTGGTCAACAGAGTCCTTCTCAAAAAGATCACGTCATAGAAAAAAACACATACCACCAGCACCAGGGCGATTATAGCCATCCAACTTCTTGTTGGTTGCCCTCTACCTGGGGGCAGCAGGTTCGATGAGCTCCCTGCGGGGTTGTAAATCTTTTGGATGATGAGGATCGGACGTCGGACAAGGGACAAAATCCAACGGATTACAAAAAATAACCCCAGTAAACCCCACACCCTGGGAAGCAAAAAAAGGATTATCTCTACTGCTCTCTGAACCTGATAATGTCGGAAACTGAGGGGAGAAGGAAAAAGTACATGGGAAGGAATTTTTTGCAGGGCCGGAGTGACTTTGAAATTTGTCCCTGAAGGTTGGATCCAGGCTATTTCCATACGGTAATAACCCCCAGCCTGAAAATACCTTACCCGAATTTCATGGATCCCTCTCTCCAGTTGGATCTGCCCCCGTACTTCTTCCAACCCGTGGGTTCCGCCGTTGTCCACTACAAGCTGATCATCTATATACAACCAGGATCCGTCATCAGAGCGGGTGGCAAAAGTATAAAGCCCGGAATGGGAAAGAGCAATAAAACCTCGCCATTCTACACTGAATCGATTACTGGAGAAAGCAGGACGGTGTTTTCGGAGAATCTCATCTGAAATTTCAGGATCAATCTGAGTAAATTGAGGGGTTCCCTTCCATTGAGGATTTGCGTAATAAACTCCTACCAGGCCGTGGTTTAAAAGGAGCTTTGAAGCAAATACATAAAAGCCCACAAAGAGAAAGGCCAGACCAATCAGTACAACCAGCAGCAGTTTCCGCAAGGGAGGAACAACACCTAATCCATTACCAGTCATAGGTCATTCCCTATCGATTAACTAGTCATTACGCATAGGACGGGCTGTATAGGATTCAAATATAATAAGCTCTGAAGATGACATGACCCCTGGATTTCCATCCCCGTTCATAGCCAGCAATGGGTTGGCAGCCAAACTGGATGGGGGAATAGGACTCTGTACACCAAACGGAAATAGCCTCTTCCTTAGGAGAATCCTGGGATTCCAGGTAGAAATAATAGAGTTTTCCCTGGGAATCAGGTTGCTGTGGAAAAACAAAGGAATAAAATCTGTTGTCCCGAATCTCAGAAGCCTTAAGGGAAAGGGAGATAATTTCTTCCCCTTTTTTCCCATCCTTCCTGAGACAAAAAGTCAGGTTTCGAGTATTTCGTCTGAAATAGGTTGCAAATTTAATATCAATTCGATAAAGATTGGGATAGGAAGCAATAAAAGATTGACCAACCTGATTTTTACCCCATATTCCACAGGAAGGATATTCTGTCAATTTTAACTGTTTTCGCCGTCGAAAGGTTCTCAGGTTGGCGAAGAACCCGAGGATATTAGGAGTAGGGAAGCGGGAAAGTGGGGAAGTGTGGGAGTGGGAGAGTGGGGAAGTGTAGGTATTTATACCCTCATACCCCCTTACTCCCCTACTCCCATACTCCTCCATTCCTATACTTTCTTTCTTAGATTTTCTCGGATTTCTACAAAACTTGATCAAGGGCTTTAGGGTATTGTCCCAGGTGAACTCTTTCGAAATAGCCTGAATATTATGGGTACAGCGCTGTCTGAAATCTTCATCGTCCATCAGTTTCAAAATAGCGGTAGCCAACCCTTCTGCATCACCGGGTGCCACACTGAGTCCCAGGGGCTGCGAATCAACCCGATAACTGAAGGAGTCTCCCCTTGTGGTCAGGATGGGGAGGCCTGCCCAAATATAGTCCAGTATTTGATTCCTGGAAGAAAATTGGGCCGCCAGACTGGCCGAGTGAATACTGACACCGACATCTGCTTCCAGAAGGTAATTTGACTTCTCTTCAGAGGACACTCGAGGGCTAAAAAACACCATCGTATTGTATAAAGCAAAGGTTTTAGCCATATCGATGGCATCAAACAGCCTTTCCTGACCCATGAAAAGAAGTTTAATATCGCTTCGTTCTCTCCGGATTAACACAAAAGCTTTTAGGAGGGTTATAGGATCTAATCCTTCTATCGAACCCCCGGTACCGGAAGCTTCAGCCGTCCAGATCAGAAGTTTATCGGTGAGTTTGATACCCGGATAGACGCCTTTAAGTACCTGTCGAGAATGAACGGGCTTCTCCTCTGGAATCCCGGAGGGTACCAAATCGATAAGATTTTTGAGGTATGGATCTTCTTCATAAACTCTGGAGGTAATCCGGTTTTGGGAGTAGAGCATTCCCAGCCAGAAGTCCCGTTGAGCTTCATGGGCATACAGGAAATAGTCTCCCATCCGTAATAGGTGGTTGAGTTGCGAGATGGCTTCAGGATGGATCTGGATTTTAACCATCGGGTCTTTCGCTTTATCCAGGTTTTCCAGGAAGGGAGGAAGGGACAGATCCACCACAGAAATTTTTTCCAAAAACCCCGTGGAAGGAAACAAATCTAGAATCTGCCTTTGAAGGACGACCACCTCACAGGCATCCACATACTTTTTGAGGGTGTTTTCGTCTCCTGGATTACATCGGGCTAAATAAAGGTTTCCCGATTCTTTGAAGGTATTTTCTTCTTGGGAACAGATCCCGATGGTTACATGGGTTACCGGAAATAACTTGCTCAGCCTTCTGGCCATTTCATAAAATCGGGTTCCGACTTCAGGTACGCGATTTAAACCTTCTTCAACAGATAAGAAGAGTATTCGAGTTTTGACAGTCGGTACTTTGGATTTATGAACCCGTACAACCGTTAAAATTCCATTTCCTTCACCCACAGGTCTTCCAATAGCATAATGACCTATTGTTTCAATAACTTCCCATCCCAGATAATCCATCAATGCTAGCATGTCCTCTGGCCATTCCCAGGTATGAAAATGGATATCGATCTTGGTCCCCTCTTTGACCTGCTGTTTCAGAATAGTTCGAAAGCCCTCGATTTTTTCCCAGAAAGAATTGGCCTTTGAAGTAGGATCTGATCCATTTAAGGGATCGACCAGAATGGTTTTATCCCTCTGCTCAGCCTCAATAACGGGAACAGAATAATTACACCACTCATCAATATGGGTAGGATCGGGATTACTCACATTCTTCTCGTAATCCTCGATGAAATGAGATAGTGGAGTAACACCGCGGTATTTATCAAAGGTACGGCCTTTTTGGGGGACAACAATGAAAAGGACCCCGCCATCTCGAACGACCCGATACCATTCCTTGAGGGCCTTAATGGGATTGGGAAAGTGTTCCAGCATATGGGAGGCGATCAAAAAATCAAATTGATTATCCTGAAATTGATACAGGTTATCGGCCTCCATAACATAATCGACGCGATAGTGTTTACCTGCAAAATCGGTCTTGTTATCCACCAATACCGTATCAACACCTTTAACCGGATTATCCGACGGACCTATCTCGACGCCTTTTCCTACACAGTATTTTTTTACTATGTCATCGGTATAAACCCAACCCTCTGGGGATGGAGAGGTCTGATGATCTTCGTTCATGGGATGTTGGTATCAACTTGATAGGTGGAGTACTTTGTTTACCTAGTTTTGCTTAACTTTTAAGCGGCCCTCACCCCAGGTCCCTCTCCCGAAGCGGGAGAGGAGGGCAGTTAGGAAATTGGCCCGGAAATCCGTTGACTTCCCTCTCAGGAGCGCGGGAGAGAGGCTGGAGTGAGGGCAGAGAATTCCACAAATTTAACTTAACAAAGTAATAACCTGTTCCACCCATTAAGTTGATATAGATTCATTTTCCTGTTTCTCCCTGGTGATCTAAGGAGTCTTGATACTGAGATACCTGTCAAGCTAAATAATCACTTTTGGATTTCTGGAGTGGCCCAGAAGACTTCCCCATCCTTATCCATCAAAGCCAGGCTAGGGTCTCCTTCATCGGAGAGGGAAATCCTCATCCGGGTTTTACCGGTTGCATCTATAAAAGCTAAACTCGGACTTCCGGCTTCTGATAAGATGATTATGACCCTGACTTTATCGTTGAAGTCTTTTAAGAACAAGCCCGGTTGGTCGTTTTCTAATGTCCCCCATCTACCATGAACCTTACCGGCCTCATCCAAAAGAAGGAAATCTTCCGAAGCAATAATTTTTTGAATCTGCTGGATAGGATTGGCCACATGCCTGCGCTCCTGAGAGGCTATAGCTCCACCTGCGAAGCTGGAGAGGATTACCAGGATTACCAGGAAACCATATTGTCTACGATTCATTTTAAACTCCTTTTCCAAACTTTTAAGATAACGGTCTAGGATCTTTTTATGTATCAGGGATTATGTTATATTATAATAATATAGGACTCTCAGCATAGGAGAGCAAAAAGATTAAAATTTTGAAAAAAGGAGATGTCAGAGTATGGCGATTCCCGAATTTATCAAAAAAATTTCGGACACCATCTGGGAAATACCACCTTCCTATAAAGAAGGAATGCGGGTTCCTGCCCGGATTTATGCCACCGAAGAACTCTTAACTTCTATGGATGAAGGGGTTTTTGACCAGATTACCAACGTTGCTACGCTACCGGGTATCCTTAACTATGCTTACTGTATGCCCGATGCCCACTGGGGTTATGGTTTTCCCATTGGGGGGGTGGCGGCGATGGATGCAGAGACCGGCGTGATTTCACCGGGAGGAATAGGTTTTGATGTAAATTGTGGAATGCGGCTGGTCCTTACCAATCTAACCTACGAGGAAGTCAAGCCCCATCTCCAGGCTTTAGTGGATAACTTATTTAAACGCGTTCCGGCCGGGGTGGGGTGTACCGGGTTTATCAAACTTTCCCAGGATGAATTTTGCCATGTGATAGAGACCGGAGCCCGGTGGTGTATAAAAAATAACCTAGGATGGGCAGAAGATTTAACCAGAACCGAGGAAAATGGGTGCATCCAGGGAGCTGATGCCTCAAAAATCAGTAAGAAAGCCATCGAGCGGGGGAAAGATCAGGTAGGAACTTTGGGTTCCGGAAACCACTACCTGGAAATTCAGGTGGCCAAGCCCGAATATATCTTTGACCCGGAGCTGGCTAAAGCCTTTGGAATTACCATCCCCAATCAGGTGGTCATCATGTTTCATTGTGGTTCCCGGGGCTTCGGGCATCAGGTAGCTACCGATTACCTTCAGGCCTTTTTGAAGGTCATGGAAAGCAAATATAAGATCAAAATTCTGGATCGTGAACTGGCCTGTGCACCTTTCCATTCCCCGGAAGGGCAGGATTACTTTGCCGCCATGAAATGTGCCATCAACCTTTCCTTTGCGAATCGTCAGGTGATTCTCCATCGAATTCGAGAAGTATTTTCAGACGTTCTTCATCGAAGCCCTGAAGATTTAGGTATGCATATGGTCTATGATGTAGCTCACAACACGGCTAAATTAGAGAAATATGAAATTAATGGGGAGGTGCGAAACGTATTGGTTCACCGAAAGGGAGCCACTCGAGCCTTTGGTCCTGATATGGAAGGGATTCCAGATATTTATAAAAAGTTTGGGCAACCCGTCATTATTGGAGGAAGTATGGAAACCGGCTCCTATTTGTTAGCCGGTGTGGAAAGTGGCATTCAGACTTTTTTCAGCACGGCGCATGGAAGCGGGCGTACCATGAGCCGTACGAAAGCTAAAAAGCAATTTCAGGGTAAAAAACTTCAAGAAGAGATGGCCCAACGGGGAATCTATGTTCGGAGTGTTTCGTTTGCCGGATTGGCCGAAGAAGCCGGAGGAGCTTATAAAAATGTGGATCAGGTGGTTGAAGCTACCGAACGAGCCGGAATCAGTCGACGCGTGGCTCGATTCATCCCCATCGGAAATGTAAAAGGTTAACTTTATACCCTTCAGATAAAAAGTCTTTCCTCCTTTCTCCTGCAGTTGCAGGAAAGAACAGGAAAGAAGAGGTAAGGTTCTTTTAAGGGAAGTTCCCTCACAAAAGATTCAAAATGCCTTATAAGTACCTTGAAGAAATAGCTATTGCCGATATAGCCTTTGAGGCGTGGGGATCCACACCGGAAGAACTCTTTAAAGCCGCAGCCGATGCGACGATGAATGTCATGGTAGCCGATTTGAGCACCATTGCAGATGGAGAAAAGCGACGTATCGAGCTGGAAGAGGAGAATCTGGACTTGCTGTTGTTTAATTTTTTACAGGAATTGATTTATTATAAAGACGCCCAAAGGCTCCTCCTCCGGATCGATAACATCCATATCGAAAAAACTCAGAAAGGTTTTAAGCTTCGAGCAGAAGCATATGGGGAAGAGTTAAATCCTGAAAAGCATGATCTCCGGGTGGATGTAAAAGCCGTTACCCTTCATCAATTTCAGGTTAAAAAAACCTCTGAAGGATGGTGGGCCCAGGTTATCCTGGATATTTAACTTCGGTTTATGGTTTGTGATTCGTTGTTTCTCGTTATTGACTTTCCATACGTGGAGGTTCATAGAAGTGTGGGGGTATGGGAGTATGGGGGTATGGAAGAATTTACTCCCACACTCCCACATGCCCATACCCCCACAACCATGAGCCATGGACAAATGATAAAGACCCAGGTTTACACAGATATTGATTACGACAAGGAAGGTAAACAACAGGGATATTTAAGAATTCCTCATTCCAGGGATAGCTCAGGATGGGGAAATCTCTTTATACCCATAACTGTTATTAAAAACGGTCGAGGACCCACCGCACTTATTGTTGCCGGTAACCATGGCGATGAGTTTGAAGGGCAAGTTTGTATCATGAAATTGGCCCGATCTTTGAGACCGGAGGAGGTCAACGGTCGGATTATCCTGATTCCGGCTCTGAATTTTCCTGCAGCTAAAGCTGGGAAACGATTATCGCCTGTAGACGGCAAAAATATGAACAGATCCTTTCCGGGAGAAAGACAGGGTACCATGACCTCCCTTATTGCCCATTATGTAACGCACTTTCTCCTTCCCATCTCAGATATTATCTTAGACCTCCACTCCGGGGGTTATTCCATGCAGTTTATCCCCTGTGCTTTGATGCATAAAGTAGAAAACCCCGATCAGTATAAAAAGATGTTGGAAGCACTTCTTGTCTTTAATGCCCCTATTGGTTTTCTCATGCGGGAGGTTGCTGGAGAAGGACTTCTGAATGAGGAAGCAGAAAAAATGGGTAAGATTGTTATCGGGACCGAGCTGGCCGGAAGTGGACAGGTTTCCCCGACTGCTTTGAAAATTGCCGAAGTAGGCACCCGTAATGTCCTCATCCATTTCGGTTTGTTAAACGGTGAGATAGCTACCCGGGAATCCCAGGGTCTCCCGCCTACCCGCCTGGTCGAATCACCCAACCGGGAAGACTATGTCATGTCTCCTGCCGATGGGATCTACGAATCCTTCTATGAGCTGGGTACAGAAGTCAAAAAGGGTCAACCCATCGGTCAGGTTCATTTTTTAGACCGCGTGGACTGGGAACCGGAAGAGGTAAGAGCCGAAAGCGACGGACTCATGATTTGCAGACGAGGTCCCGGTCTGGTGGAGAGGGGAGATTGCGTGGCCGTAATGGCCCGGGATGTTAAAAACTCTGGGTCATGGATAAAGGAATAGGAGATAAGGGAGTAGAAAGTCCAGAAGCTGCCTTTGCCGATTCAATATTAAAGTTCATCCCTATGGGTAAGAGCAGGTTTGAAACCTGCCTTTATAGCCATGGAAATTTCTGACGCTAAATCCTCATCTCTCAGAAATTGATACGATGGTCTATTACCTGTGGCCTGTTAGTACAGGCAACTGACCGGTTGTCCTTACTGCTTTCTGCTTACCGGGGGTTGTCTGTCATTTTTTCTCGAAAGAATTGGATAAACTCTTCAGCCGGCATAGGTTTACTAAAAAGAAAACCCTGCATTTCATCACAGCGATAGGGACGTAAAAAGGTCAGTTGCTCTTCGGTTTCAACACCCTCGGCAATGACCTTCAGGTTTAGACTATGAGCCATGGCAATAATAGCCGTTGTAATAGCTGCATCATTGGGATTTGTAGGAATATGCTGAACAAAGGATTGATCAATTTTTAAAGTATCAATAGGAAAGCGTTTGAGATAACTCAGGGAGGAGTAGCCGGTTCCAAAATCATCGATGGAAAGTTTAACCCCTAAGGCTTTCAATTCCTGCAACTTCGTAATAGCTCTTTCCACATTTTCCATGCCAATACTTTCGGTCAATTCCAGCTCCAGATAACTGGGGTGAAGACCGGTCTTTTCTAATACCTGGGCCAGCATTTTGGTTAAATCTTCTCGTTTAAAGTGACTTATCGAAAGATTTACGGCCATGCGCAAAGGAGGAAGACCGGCATCTTGCCAGGCTTTATTTTGAGCACAGGCTGTCAGTAAAACCCATTCCCCAAGAGGTATAATAAAACCGGTCTCTTCTGCCAGCGGGATAAATTTACCTGGAAGGATCAAACCTAATTTGGGATGACGCCAGCGGACCAGAGCTTCTACACCGACAACCTTTCCGGTATGGATATTTATCTGAGGTTGGTAATAAATCACAAATTCTTCCCGCTCTAATGCCCGGTATAACCGACTTTCCAGAGCTAATCGTTCCAAGGCGGTAGCATTCATGGCAGGGGTATAGAGCTGATAAGTGTTCCGGCCCTGTTCTTTGGCCCGATGTAAGGCTGTATTTGCGTTCTTGAGTAAGGTCTGAGCATCTTCTCCATCATTAGGATAAAGGGCAATCCCGATGCTGGGCGTAACATGAAGCTCATGACCTTCGAAATAAAAGGCAGATTTAAGAATTTCAATGATTTTCTGAGCGGTTTTTGCCACATCCTCTACCTGGTCCATACCCGGCAACAGAAACGCAAATTCGTCATCTCCCAGACGGGCTACGGTATCTCCCTCGCGTAAAGAGTTTATCAATCGCCGGGCAACTCCTCGCAATAACTGATCACCTACCGCATGTCCTAAAGTGTCATTGATAATTTTAAATCGATCCAAATCCATGAGCATAACCGCCAACCTTCCTTGGTTACGATGGGCTTGAGCTAAAGCCAGGGTAAGGCGGTCATTAAAGAGCGTTCGATTCGGTAGACCGGTCAGAGCATCGTCATAAGCCAGGTGACGAATCGTTTCCTCATCCCGCTTACGTTGGGTGATATCCGTCTGTACCCCAATAAAATGGGTCAGGCGCCCTTTCTCATCCCGTACAGGCGCAATGGTCAATTCATTCCAGAACGGAGACCCATCCTTACGGTAATTTTTTAAAACCACCCAGCATTCCCGTTCCTCCCGTAGGGCGTTTCGAATCTCTGAGATAGTCGCCGGGTCCGTGTCGGGTCCTTGCAGAAATCGCAGGTTACGCCCCAAGATCTCTGCCTGGGTATAGCCGGTTATCCTTTCAAGAGCCGGATTACAATAAATCACGGGATTATCGGGTTGGTTTGGATCCGTAATGGCAATTCCACTGCTGGCGGCTGCAATTGCACGATCTCGCAGTCGCATCGCCTCTTCGGCTCGCTTGCGTTCCAGGAGATCACGTATTCGTCGCTCAGCAATAGCCAGTCGCACCTTTAGAAGCCTGACATCTACTGGTTTAGATAAATAATCGTCCGCACCGGCTTCAAGTACTTCTCGGAGATCTTCCACCTGATCCCGCACCGTGATGATCAAAATCACACTCCAATTTCCTTGGGGAAGCAGTCGCATTCGACGACAGAGCTGTAAACCATCCATTCCTGGTAGCACCCAATCCAGGACAATCAAGGGATGAGCCTCCTGTTGATAAATCTCCCAGGCTGTTTCAGCATCAGCACAAGCCGTAACTTCATATCCACACGACCGGATAACCGTCTCCAGCAACCGTCGTGTCAAGGGATCATCTTCTACAAGGAGTACTTTCATAGGCTAAAGTCTTCTCCCTACAGCCAAACCCAGATTCACGGAGTTTGGCCTATTTACGTTATATTGCCCTTTACCTACCTTCACAAAAATTATGCTACTTCTAACAGGGGAAATGTCAAGATATTGTCTGGCTTATTTAACATTTGTTAGATAAAATGTCAAGTATTCGATCATATATTTTACATTTGTTAGGTCTATAGGGTGGTATAGGACCTCAGGGGGCTACTTTTTCTGTTTGGCTTCTCGACCTGCCCTTCCTGCCCTTAAGGTTTGAATGATGGCTTCTTCGTCATAAACACAGCCGCCCCAGGTACCGCCACCGGACAATTGGAGTTCGGCAAAAAGTTTGACCGCAAGAGGCAAATGCGGATCGGGCCGCAAGTCTTTGCGGGGAGCACGTTCGGCGAGGATGCGATGACCCCTTTCGACACTCCAGGATTCCTTTGGAGAGCCGGCTTCTCCGATCAGGTTAATCGTGCCGTTCAGTTGGTTGCGATCAATTCGAATGTGGAGAATATCTCCATCTAGAACCTTTCCTATAGGTCCTCCTGCCAGGGCTTCTGGACCAACGTGTCCGATACAGGGGCCACTTGAGAAACCGGAGAATCGCCCGTCTGTGATCAATGCGACCCCTTTGAGGGCTTTGGTATATTTCAGGGCAAAGGTAATCTGAGCCGTCTCAGGCATACCTGCCCCTAAGGGACCGCGACAGATAAGAACGATAATATCTCCGGGTTGAATACGATCGGGCCCGGTGGATTTAACGGCTGCTATGGCATCATCTTCCGAGACAAAGACTCGAGCCGGACCTATATGGTCATAGACTCCATCTTTACAAAGACTGGGGTCGATGGCAGTACTCTTAACTACGCATCCCTCGGGGGCTAAATTACCCTGGGGAAAAACTACCGTGCTGGTAAGTCCCCGTTGTTTGGCACGGGCCGGGCTCATAATGACCTCATCGGGATTGACCCCATCTTGTTCACGCAGTATTTCACGGAATCGCGCCCGACGGGGGGATTCTTCCCACCACAGCAGATTATCTCGAACTGTCATACCGGAAACGGTCAGGCAATCCAAATCCAAAACTCCCAGATCTCGCAAATGGAGCATGACTTCGGGAACGGCCCCTGCCAAGAATACTTGAACCGTCTTATAGTTGGTCGGACCATTAGGGAGTACATCAACAATCCGGGGAACGATTCGATTGATCCGGGCCCAATCCGCCACAGTCGGTCTTTTAACACCTGCCGAGTGAGCGATAGCAGGAAGATGCAATAAGAGATTGGTAGAACCTCCAAAGGCAGCGTGAACCGCCATAGCATTTTCAAAAGCAGCAGGTGTCAGAATGTGACGAAGTGTCAGGCCTTTCTGCTCCAATTGTTGAAGTGCCATGGCAGAGCTGCGAGCCAGGTTTAACCAGACAGGTTCACCTGAGGGAGCAAGGGCAGAGTGGGGTAAAGCTATGCCTAAAGCTTCAGCTATAACCTGGGAAGTGGCGGCAGTCCCTAAGAACTGACATCCTCCTCCCGGACTGGCACAGGCAGAGCAAGCCAGTTGAGCAGCTTCCTGGATCGTTAATTCACCGTGAGAGAACCGAACCCCTATCGATTGGACTTTACCGGCATCTTCACCTGCTATAGGAGGCAGCGTCGTTCCGCCCGGAATCAGGATACCCGGTAAATCGCGAGCTGCTGCCAGAGCCATCATCATGGCCGGAAGGCCTTTATCACAGGTTGCGATGCCTATAAGGCCTTTACGATTGGGTAGTGAACGAATCAATCTCCCCAAAACCTCAGCCGCACTATTACGATAAGCCAGGCTATCCATCATCCCCACAGTCCCCTGGGTTCGCCCATCACAGACATCTGTACAATGGGTGGCAAATGGGATGTAGCCCAGATCCTTGAGGGTATTCGCCGCTTCCCTCACAAGCAAATCAAGTTCCCAATGACCCGTATGATAACCCAAGGCAACCGGGGTACCGTCCCTCTCCCGAAGGCCCCCCATTGTACTCAAGATCAGCATATCCTTCCCAAATACCCGGGCAGGGTTCCAGCCCATCCCCGCATTCTGTGATCCTGCAAACAAATTACCGCTGGGTTCTCCCCGAAGCATCTCCTCTGTAAAGGGTAACATACCCTGAGGCCCTGGAGCTTTTGTTCTAACCTCAAAAATATCCTCGGAGGATTGTAAATAATCAGGCCATACTTTTGAGTTCAAAACCATGGATAAATCTCCTTCCCGGTCAACAAAGAACCGCAAAGATACCAGAACACAAAGAATGATCCCTTATGAAACCTTTTCGGGAATCTTTCAGATTCCGGTATCCTTATGGACAAAAAGTTGTTTCCTTTTTACCCAAACTTAGGGGATTCTTTCTGCATTATTACGCACAGTATACTTCTCATTTTCCACAAATCAAGAAATTGCTTTACCGAAGTAAAGAAATAAGTTGCTAACCGGTAATAGGGTCTTATACTAAGATAAGAACGTTTCTTAATTATTTTAAATTTTCTATAAACCTTATTCCCTATTTTGTAAAAAGAAAAGAGGTGTCTATGATAACAGTTACCGAAGTTGCCAGAGAAAAGGTGCTTGAGCTGATGCAAAAGACCGGAAAGCCTATCAAAGGGCTACGGGTCATTGCTGAGGCCAAATCACCCTTAAAAGTTGAGCACCGTCTGCTTTTTATCGTCGAGGGACAGGAACAACCGGAAGATATCGTTGTACCCGTTGAGGGATTTGATATTTATATTGATCCTCAAAGTGCCCAGTATTTAGAAAACGCAACCCTGGATTACGTCGATAATATCATGAGTAGCGGGTTCAAAATAGATGCACCTAAAAAGCTGCCGGCCCATCTTACAGGACCTGTAGCTCAGAGGATCCAGCAGTTGATCGATACCCGAATTAACCCTGCCATAGCAGCGCATGGAGGCTATGTATCCCTTATAGATATCAAAGATAACGTGGTATATGTGCAACTGGGTGGAGGATGCCAGGGATGCGGAATGGTGGACGTTACCTTGAAACAGGGCATCGAGGTTATGATTAAAGAAGAGGTACCTGAGATTACACAGGTTCTTGATGTAACGGACCATGCAGGTGGAAAGAATCCCTATTACCAACCCTCCAAGTAGTTGAAATCTTCAAGGATTGTAAGGGCTTGTACGAACACCTTCGATTGTTTTTAATTATTAAAACGATTCCAGGTGTTACGACAATCAGCAGGGTAGCAGGTGCAAATTGTTTTGATCTCAACTTATGAGTTGGGTCGTCAACCCTTTGGTCTTGCCTCACCGGCTGCATGGTTACGACGTGAGGGATTTGAGGTGGTCTGCCTGGATCTGGCCGTTGAAGAATTGTCCGAAGAGACCCTTAAGACGGCAGATGTGGTAGCACTTTACGTTCCAATGCATACTGCCACACGCCTGGCCATTCCACTCATTGCTAAGATCAAAGCACTTAACCCGACAGTATCCATCTGTTTTTATGGGTTATATGCTCCCTTGAACGAAAGGTATTTACGTGAATTGGGTGTAGAGGTGATTCTTGGAGGGGAATTTGAAGAGGGTCTGGTACAGTTCTGTAAACGGTTTTATAGGGAGATCGAAAAGGCGTATTCAGAAGCCGGAGGTCTCCCAACTCAGGTCCCTCGACCTTCAAAGCAGGTCGAGCCTGTTATCTCAAGAAATCGTCAGCAATTTCTGGTTCCAGATCGGCGGGATCTTCCAGATCTATCCAATTATGCACGGTTCTATACTGGGAAAGGAACCTTCCGAAAAGTAGGTTATGTAGAAGCCAGTCGAGGTTGCAAACATTTCTGCCGCCATTGCCCTATTGTACCTGTTTATCAAGGGAAATTTCGGATTGTACAACAAGAGGTCGTCTTACAGGACATTCGTCAGCAAGTAGAAGCCGGTGCTCAGCATATCACCTTTGGCGACCCGGATTTTTTCAACGGTATCGGTCATACCATTCCCCTGGTTCAGGCGCTTCATCGGGAATATCCCCATCTTTCCTACGACGTAACCATCAAAGTGGAGCATCTGCTGAAATATGCTTCTTATCTGCCTGTCCTGCGTGAAACCGGCTGTGCTATTGTAACAACAGCTGTAGAATCCATCGATAATCATGTGCTGGCGATCCTGAACAAAGGCCATACTCGAGAAGATTTCATAAAGGTCGTGCAGTTGTTTCAGGAGCACGATTTAACCCTTAATCCAACCTTTGTGACCTTCACCCCGTGGACGACCCTGGAAGGTTATCTGGAGTTACTTACCTTACTAGATGACTTGAATTTGATAGACCACGTAGCTCCTATCCAGTTAGCCATTCGCTTATTGATTCCTGAAGGCTCAAAGCTTCTGGAACTCCCTGAGGTCAGGGCCTTGATAGGTCCCTTTGAGGTAGAGCGGTTAAGCTATCGCTGGACCCATCGTGATCCCCGGGTTGAACAGTTGTACCAGGAAGTAACTAAACTCGTCCGTAAGGGTATTATGAAGAAATCAACCCGACGGGAGATTTTTGATGCTATTCGGTCTTGTGTCCGTAGGGCTTTAAATCAACCCGAATCGGCAAGAGAACCTTTGGATCTACACCCTTCCACCAGCGTTCCTTACTTAAGCGAACCCTGGTATTGCTGAGCCGAGCCTACGGAAGAGCAGTTTGCTCTGGTTTAGTTATCTACTTCTTCATCAATGTGGATCAGGTAGCCGTTTTTGCAACAAATACTATTTGCTCTGCATCCGCCAGATACCATCCCAATCCTCTAGAGGGGGATTCTGCTGGTAGTTCTTGCAACGCTTAATCATTAACTGAGTTGGAAGATCTTTGGGATATAACTCCATAACCCTTTGAAAAAATTCGATAGCCTGGCTCCAGTGATGAGTTTGGTATACGGTAAGCGCTGCAGAGTAAAGCTCAACCAACCGTTCTTCTTTCTGGCTTACTTCTCCCTTGAGTCCCAGCAATTCATAGATCAAAATCCCTTCTGTCTTCCCCTTGACGGATACCCAATCCAGAGGCCTGGCCACAACCTCCTGGTTTACAAGGAGATAGGTACTTTCACTAATTAGAATCGCTGTGTTATAATATTTATTCAGATTTTCCAGGCGGCTGGCCAAATTCACCGGGTCCCCAATGACCGTATAATTTAATCTCGATTCCCCCCCGATGTTGCCAACTATCAACTCTCCCGTGTTCAGGCCAATCCTGGAAAAGAGGAGTGGCTTGGCTTCGGCTTTCCACTTCTCACGCAGTGCTTTAAGTTTTTCTTGACTGCGGAGGGCGGTTATACAGGCCGTGAGGGCATGTTGAGGATTTGGGTAGGGTGCACCCCAAAAGGCTAAAATTCCATCCCCCATGTATTTATCCACCGTGCCACCACTCTCGAGGATTTGTTCACTCATTGCACTGAGATATTCTCCGAGGAGTTCTACCAATACGTTGGGGGGAAGTTTCTCTGAAATAGATGTGAAATTGGCGATATCCGAGAAGTAAATGGTAAGGGTTTTGAGTTCCCCTCCCAATCGGGCTTCCTGTCCTGAAGCCACCAAAGAACGTACCAAATCTGCAGGGACATACTTCTGAAAAGATCTCAGGCTGGTCTTCATTTCTTCTACTGCCAGGGTAAGACGGTCCACCTCTTTCACAATGGTACGTACTATGGGCTTGGGCTGAAGGTAGAACTGACCGATCGCCTCTGTTTCTCTGGCCAATTGTTTCAGTGGCCGGGAGATCCTCATAGACAGCAAGATACTGAGAAGAGTTGCAATCACCAGGCTGACCAGGCCGATACTCGCAGTAATCAGGTTGTTTCTATCAGCATGTCCCATAAAGTCTATCTTGGGAACTACGATACAGATCAGCCACTTTAAGCCGTGTTTGCCTCCTAAGGGACGATAACCCCCCATATATTCCACCCCACCCTGGATAAACCTCAGGGGTACAGGATATTTTATTTTGTCGAAATCGATTGTCGGTGGAAGGTTTTGCATAAACGAACGCAGGAGTGGATCGGAGAGTTCTTTGCCTGGAACCAACTCATGCACCTGCTGGCTCCCTCGTTGAACAATCCTTATAAAGTTCTTTGGATCACGATAGGCAATCACCTGCCTTTGTTCTTCCTCCAGATTGCCTTTAGGACGAACTTCAACAACAAAAGCAAAACCGGTCTGGCCGATTTTGAGAGTTTGGAGGAATTCACTCAGGTTGTAAATATCCAGATCAGCGGTCAATACCCCTATCAATGAACCATCCGATCCCCGGACCGGCGTAGCGTAAGTAATGCCGGGAATACCCGGTTCCGGGGGGGCATTAAAAATATAGACCTGAGTCCAGATCGGAGTCCCTGCAGTCTGGGCTGTCCGGTAGTAGGGTCGCGTCCTTGGATCGTAGGAAAAATCAGGATCCACCAAATAAAGTTCTCGCGAGCCGTCTTCGGTAAGATAAAACTCACTCCTTACGATCTTTCCTGACGGATCTCGAATAGCATATTGAATGGTCAACCTGGGCTGGAACTTCACCATCTCCTCTTCTTTGCTGCCAGTGAGTGCCCGAGAAGGCATCCAATCTTTAGGCATACGCCTCACATGGCAGTACTCTCCGGTAGCTTCTAAACCCAGGGAGAGGAAGGTCAGATGTTTGTGGATTTTCATCATCTCATGGAAGTAGTCGGTGATCCACCCAAAATCGCTTGCCGTAAGCCTCTTATTGTTGGTAGTCAGCAATTTCTTGCTGAGGATGACCAGATCCATCTGACTCTGTCTGGATGCGGCATCCAGTAAGGTCTCAATTTGATGGTCGATTAACTTAAAGGTTTGATCGAGGATTTGCGAAGAGAGGTCATCTGCGGTGAATCGCGTATTAAAGTAGGAGAAAAAGCCTACTACCGATACCGTAGGGATCAGTAAGACCAGTAGAAGGGCCGTCAGCGTAGTTTGAAAAGTCAATTGCACGGTTAAATCATCATTGAGTTGATCATATCATTTTATCCAGAAAAATGGACCTATCAATATGCCAGTTTAACAAAAGACTTAAATTTAGAGGGGATAGAAGGATAGAAACCACTCCATGGGTAATCTACAACCTATTCAACCGAAATGGGTATAACCCCTACAGATAATAGGATATCACCTTTTACCGAAAAAGTCCATCTGTTAAGAATTTAAAATTCTATAAACATGAGGAGCTTAAAGCAGGTAAACCGGCTGGGAGAGGTTTTATCCAACTTCTCCCGGCTCAATATTTTTGCGGTATGATTACAATCTCAAGTCGTCGGTAAGCTTCTCGTAGGGCTTCTTCCACAAAGGCGGGGGATTCACCCCGGGCAAAGATAAAACCCAGGTACTTAGAGCCTTCGGGTAGCGGCTGAACTTCCTGTTCCAAAGGAATGCTGATAACGATTTCCTCAATACCTTCCACTTGAGCGGCGCGTTCTTTTCCGTGTACAGCCTGTAGAATTCCCGCATGGGGAATGGGTAACATCATTACCCCGGCTGCAGGTTTTTCACGGTCGAAGGATTCAATTTCGAGTCCTACAGCATGGCGGAGGATGAGTTCTTCCAGAGAGAGGCCGGTTCCAAAACGGAGTGTTCGGGAACAGAGTCCTCCAATGGATCGGGCCGCAATTTCGATTATCCAGGGTCCTCGATGGTTATACCGAAGCTCCGCATGCACAGGTCCTTCCTTCAATCCAAGTGCTTCTGCAGCCTGAGCTGTGCAGGCAGCGATGGCTTCTTGAATGGAGGTAGGGAATCGAGAAGGAGTGATATAGAGGGTTTCCTCGAAGAACGGGCCTTCCAGGGGATCCGGTTTGTCGAAAAGGGCCAATACTTTAAGCTTTCCTTGAATGAGGAGCCCTTCTAAAGCAAATTCCGGTCCGGAAATAAAACCTTCGACCAGGACTTGCCGTGCTGCGGTACCCAGGCGATCTCGAACTTCCGGGTTTTCCAGGATAGAAGCCAGCCGGTAGAATGCCTGGACGAATTGCTTTTCATCATCTGCCCGGATAACCCCTTGACTGGCCGACAGAGACACGGGTTTGACCACACAGGGGAAGGTGACTTTTTTAGCCAGATCGGTAGGAGGATCCTCCAGGGAGAAAAGCCAAAAATCCGGTGAAGGAACTCCGGCCCTGGTCAGAATTTCCCGCATTCGATACTTGTTTCGGGTCGCTATAACGGATTCAATGGAATTATGGGGTAAGGATAACGCTGCAGAGGCCATGGCTGCCAGCAGAACTGAATCATCGTCGACTCCTACGACGGCATCGAAGGGATATTTCCTGGCAAACTCAACGATTTTCTGGGTTGCCTGCTCAGGTTTATGAAAATTAAGGGTTAGTGACCTCGCAGGCAGATACCTGGACAATGTCTGCGCCTGATTAGAACCAACCACAACCTCGATGCCCAATTGTCGGGCCGCTTTAAGGAAAGCCCCTGCCCGGTAAGTTCGGGTAGGTAAGAGAAGAAGAATCCGATGGTTACTGTTTATGGAATTCAATTAAACCTCCTGGATAGATAGCTAAACATATTCTCCTTTCTTTAAGCATAGAGGAAATTCAAACAGATTTCAACTGAAAAGTGAAAGAAAAGAGGTCTTTTCGTCCGCTTTGGAAGGAAATCCTTTACAAAAACAAAAAGGGAAAGGATATACCTTTCCCTTTCCAGGGATATTTGAAGCGATCTCAACCGACAATCCCTTGAGATTCGGAAAACTTCGGGGGTTTAGCCCTCCAGGTAGAAATAATCCTTCGGTTAAGGGGATTTAGTTATGTCTCATTCTGTAAATATCCCGGCTGTTTACCCTCTGCATATAAGCCAGGTGCGCACGCTCGGACATTGTTACTCGACCATCGGATTTTGCTATGATCTCATAGGATCGAGTTGCTCGTTGTTCCCCTCTCAGCCAGTTGGTTTCCACAGGGGATAATTGACCACTCATGAGTCCTCTATGAATCCGCCAATGCTGCCCCAACAAGCGTGCGTTAACATAGGGGGTACCAGCCATGGAAGGGGTACTGAGGCTTAGAATCATCATCATAGAGGCTAAAAAAACCGCTAATTTTTTCATAATGTTTAATCCCTCCTTTTAAGCTTTATATTCTCTGCATAAAAAGACGTAAAGAGTGATAAAAGGTTCCCTTCTCGTCCGTAGAAGGAAAGTAATTCCGGATCAGGAAACCTTATCCCAAGCTTGACAAAAGTTAAGCAGGTAAATATTCTTATCGTTATAAAACGTATAAAATAAAAGGAAATAGGCATTAATACGTGAAAAAGGATCCGGAAGGATGCTCTCCAAGATGGAGAAAGTGCCTGAGTTACGGGGAAATTAATGCTTGTTTAATTTAAAGTCGTAGCGGACCGTGAAATTAATAATCCCAGAATTATCTTTGGTCGTTCTCATAGGGCCTTCAAGCTCCGGCAAATCTACTTTTGCCCGAAAGCATTTTAAAGCCACAGAAGTCCTATCATCCGATTTTTGCCGGGCATTGGTTTCCGATGATGAAAATAACCAGGCTGCCACCCGAGATGCTTTTGAAGTCCTTCACCTTATTGCAGAAAAGAGGCTTATCAGAGGGAGATTGACGGTTATCGATGCAACCAATGTTCAAGAAAGGTCTCGCAGGCCGCTTCTAAATCTGGCTTATAGATATCATTACATACCGGTTGCCATTGTTTTCAACCTTCCAGAAGAACTATGCCAGGAAAGAGCTCGACAGCGCCCTGACCGCAACCTCACTCCTCAAGTTATCAGTCAACATTACCGTCAGCTCCAACTCTCCCTAGAAGGTTTACATCGGGAAGGTTTCCGGTATATTTATATTTTTTCTACACCGGAAGAAGTAGAGGCGACCGTTGTGGAACGCCGACCCCTCCGGTGTAATCTCAAACATGAACGTGGACCGTTTGACATTATCGGGGATGTACATGGATGTTTCGATGAATTGGTTATTCTCCTTGAGAAACTGGGTTATAAGATAACGATCCGATCAGACGATTCCCGAAATTCTGACTATTATCTAGTTAGCCATCCGGAGGGCCGAAAAGCGATCTTCCTGGGGGATCTGGTTGACCGGGGACCCAACACACCGGGTGTTCTTCGTCTGGTTATGAGCATGGTCCAGTTTGGTACGGCCCTCTGTGTACTTGGAAACCATGATATGAAACTCCTACGTAAACTTAAGGGAAGAAATGTACAAATCACCCATGGGTTGGCGGAATCGTTGGCCCAGTTAGAATTAGAACCGCCGGAGTTCAAGGAGCAAATTATCTTATTCCTTGATAACCTGGTCAGCCATTACGTCCTGGATGGAGGTAGATTGGTAGTGGCCCATGCCGGAATGAAGAGATTAATGCAGGGACGTTGTTCACCCCGGGTACGCGATTTTGCCTTATATGGAGAAACAACTGGGGAAATCGATGAGTTTGGTTTACCTGTCCGCTATAATTGGGCCGCCCATTATCGTGGCAAAGCCTTCGTTGTATACGGCCACACACCTGTTCGAGAACCTCAATGGATAAACCGCACTATTAATATCGATACGGGATGCGTTTTTGGAGGTAAGCTCACGGCGCTTCGTTATCCGGAAATGGAATTGGTTTCTGTACCCGCTGCCCGTGTTTATTATGTGCCACCCAGGCCTTTTCTTACTTGAAGGCTGATATTTAGGATCGGTGGTAATAAGATGAGTCAATCCCTTCAACCTTTTCAAATCGAATATCTTGTAAACCGTCCGGAATACATTCCGATACTTGCCCGCTGGCATTATAGGGAGTGGAGCTATCTCAATCCCGGAGACTCTGTAGAACGGCGTATTGCCTGGCTTCAGAGTCATGGGGGTCCTGGGCAAATTCCAACGACCTTTATCGCTTTGCGGGGAGAAACTTTACTGGGATCTGCCAGTTTAATTCCCCATGATATGGATACCCGGATGAACCTGTCTCCCTGGCTGGCCAGTGTTTATGTTGCTCCTGAATTCCGGAGATGTGGAATCGGCTCGGCTCTTGTTCACCGGGTTGTTGAAGAAGTCAGAATCCTGGGGATTCAACCTCTGTATCTTTTTACTACAGATAAGGAAAGTTTTTATACTCGCCTCGGATGGTCCGTGGTTGAGCGTACTACCTATCGGGGCCAACAGGTTACGATCATGGCGATTTAAGGAAATCTGATCATGAATTTAAAAGAAAAATTTGTTGCTGAATTTTTTCTTTTCCTTTTCATCCCTCTTCTGTTCCTCCAATTTCCCCTCTTGAATGTATTGGGTTATGAACCTAGCGCTCTGATTGCCATCCTTTTCTTTTTCATGATGGGACGTCGAGGAATACAAGTTGGGCAGACACTGGCCCAGACCGGTGGAGAAGATCCTTTTTTTCTTGTTCGGCAGAAAAACGGGAAACTTTTATTTCTGGCAAGTCCTACCGTAGCTTCCTATTATTATTTACGGCGATATCTCGGTGTGGGCCTTTTAGCCTGGATTTTTCCGCTCCTGATTTATGGAACCCATAACTCCTGGACTGGTCACTGCAATTTTCTTCCAGCTGTAGGAATTTACAGTTTTGTTACACTCCCGGCACTCCTTCACGGGCTTTTTGTAGGGTTCTTTTTAGGTGTCCTCTGTCCTAATCGAAGAAGAGCCAGCGGATACTTTAAAGCCTATTTCCTTCTGACCGCCATGATATCCCTCTTAGAAGGGATACTGGGACCTCGGGTTGTCCCTCATAACCTCATTCTTGGAGTTGCAGACGTCTCCTGGGCCCAAGGTCGAAATTTCTTAACCCAACTGGCGCCATCTTATTACTGGCATCGAATGATCAGCCTTCTGCTTGGTTTCTGGTATGTTCTACTGGCTATTCTTCTTCTGCTCCGGCACAGTCCGAAAGCAAAAACAAATTTTAAATCTCACCCTCAGATTGCGTCAACTCTAAAACCGAACTTTATACAAGAAAAATTACTTCTCACAGAAAAAACAGAACAGTCCTTCCTGACCACCGGGGTCGTTGGGGTAGGAATTTTGCTGGTTGTGGTCGGGTTCTTTCCAGAAAAGGTGGGATTTGCAATAGGTTCTGGCTCCATTCGGCGCCATCTTTCAGAGATAAAAGAAACAAAGCACTTTATCCTCCATGTAGAACCGAGATCTGCGGCATCGGAAAAATTGGAGCAACTCGCCGAAGAACATGAATGGTATTATTACCAGATCCAGCAACTTTTAAGTCAAGAGGTTAAGGGAAAAATTAGTTCTTATATTTACAGTTCTGAAGATCAAAAGTATCGGTTAACTTCCATAGCGGGAGGAACATGGTTTGCGAATCCTTTTACCAATAGTATCCATGTGGTTTATGAACCGGACGGATTAGGAATTAAACTGAAGCATGAAATTGCCCATATTTTTGAAGGGCAGATCGAGAAGTCCTGGCGGTTTTGGGTATTTCCACCTCTTGTGGAAGGGTTGGCAGAAATGATTGAGGAGGATTATTGGCGGGGAGAGGATTTCCATGAGGAACTGGCTGCTGCTCGACATGCCGGAGTTCTAACCCCTGCTCCTGAAGTCCTGACCGTTCAAGGGTTTGGATTAGGACAAACATCGGTTTATAAGTCCTATGATATTGCAGGATCCTTCTATGGATTTCTGGTTTATCAATATGGGATGGACCGGTTGCTTCTATTTTGTCGCACATTGGATTACGAAGGTTCCTTTGGCAGATCTCTTCAAGAACTGGGACAGGATTGGTTCCGGTTTTTGGAAAGAATTCCGGTAAGACCAGAAGTTGAACAGCGAATTCGATATGGGTTTGATGATTCTCGATTTCCTCCTTTCTATCATCAGTCTTGCCCCCGACTGGGTAGAAAAGACCCCCTCCTGAAGAAGAAGGCTTTAGCCGAACAGCTTTTAAAAACCGGGCAATTTACTCAGGCTCGAATTCTGTTTGCCGAATTAGCCCAACAGGGAGATTCTTCGGGATATTTCCGATTACGGGAAATAGAAACGCTTCGTCGCCAGGGTTTATATGATGAAGCCATCGGTTTAATTGAAGTTCTCTACGCTTCCTCTCCTTCTTCTGGAGATCTCCTCAACGAGGTACTTGAAGTGCGAGCGCGATTATATTTACAAGCTGGCCGATTTGAGGAAGCTGTAAAAGCCCTGGATGATTGGAATACTCTGGAATACGACATTCGTGGGGCGAAGCAGCAGATAGCCTTCTATCGGGCTGTCCTCTCTCATAAACGGACACGAACCCTGCTAATCCAGGGAATTGAAGCCTCTGATCCCTGTAGTCAGAATTCCCAAAATCTCTATCGCCAGGCGCTGGAGGAAGATCCTTTGGCAACTCCGGCCCATTATCTCCTGGCATGGTGCTTCCTCGAAAATCCGGGGACTTCTGTCGATAAAGCCACCCAAGAGCATGCCGAGAAATTTCTGAAAGAAGAACCTGAACTAGATTTTGCAAAGGTAAAACTGCTACGACTCCTGGGTAAACGGGCCTTCCAAACAGGTCATCTGGAACAAGCCCTTGAGTACTTTGAGCAACTTCCCAAGTATGAAAATCATCCTAAGATCTTGCAGGAAGTTAAGGAATGGCGAGAACGTATTGCCTGGAATCGGGAAAGAGGCCAAAGGTAATTATCGTCCTTTCTTTAACACTCTATTAACTTCAATTATGTGTGAGTTTTTCGATGATAGAACGATGTTGGGGATACAGTTCAATAAGTTTTTTCCTTTCTGCCAGCTCAAAATCCCTGAAATCAAAACCTGGGGCCACAGTACCTCCTACCAAAGAATAAGAATTAGGATCATTCACCCGGGCTCCATACCAACAACCTGCTTTAATCACGGCCTGGAACATCTCTCCCTCTTCAAAATTACTCCCCAGTTTGATCTCTGATAATTCTCCATTGGGATGGATAATATAAAGAGTCAGGGGGCTACCCGTATAGAAGTGCCATACCTCATCGGACTTTATCCGGTGAAAGGCTGAAAATTGAGGCCCTTCAAGTAGAAAATAAATTGCCGTTGAGAAGCAACGGGACCCGCCAAATCTCTTAGGAAGACAGTCTCCTTCTATGAGTTCAGGAGATCGATAGGTCTCTTTATAGTATCCCCCTTCCGGATGCTCCGAAAGTTGAAGTTTTTTTATCCAATAGGCAGCATCTTTAAGCATAATTTATTATTTTCCAAGGACCTTTTTCTACTGAGTTGCCCAAGCCTGCAAGGCTTCCTCCCATAGGAAGACCCGCCCATCTTGCAGTACCGCCACCTTATGAAGGCGTGCTTCATCTTCCGCTCCAAGGGTTGCTCGCTCTCCGGCCACTACCGGGATAGCCCGATAGCCAGCTTGACGCAGCAGATTGGCTCGACGGCGAGCGCGGTTTAAATCTTCCTGATCCACTACTGCAGATATCTCCACTGCCAGCCATACCTCCGGCATCTCAGGATGATAGCGAGGTTGACCGCTAACCAACAAGTCCAGAGACAGGAGATCCTTAAACTCTTCGGATGATAGTCGGGCTTCCAGGGTTTCTTCTAAAGTCTGAAGTGGGACCACACGGAGTCGCCGTAATAACGGACCAAAGTAGGCCATAGCCTTGTCACGGTAAGTCATTTCTAAAATGCGACCTTTGAGGCCACCAACAGTTACATCGGTACGTTGTTGGGCTTCAACCAAAGCGCGTACCTGCTCGGCCAGGATCGCAACAGTAGTCTGTAAACGCTCCAGGCGTTCCTCGGTACGTCGCTGGGCTTCGGCTAAAGCAACCAGGTGTTCTTCAACCCGATCGAGACGCTCCTCCACTCGACCTAGACGCTCTTCAGCACGTCGCTGGGCCTCGGCTAAAGCAGCCACTTGCTCTTCGGTACGCCGCTGGGCTTCGGCCAGTTCTCGGACAATCTCCGGCAAAGTCAGAAGATCCTCCGACAAAAGTAAGCGTCGTAATTCAGAACGCCACTCCGGATGTTCCGCCAGTAACCGTACCAGATCTAGATACTCTTGAATAGTGAAAGCCATTCACCGATCTCCTTACACCTTAGTTATAAATCCATCATTTCCTAAATAATATAGCATCATCTGTCAAGGAAGAATATTTTCTTACCTCTTTATTATAAAAGAGGTAGGGTCGACTTTACAAGATTACTTTTCCAGGACTAACCCCTGTCTCTCATCGGCTGGAATACTTTTTTGAGGGTCCTTCTTATACCCATTCAATATAGAAGCCTCGTAGGGTCTCCCCTATACCTCAGGCAACCTCTTTAAGGCGAATAGGGATTAGCTAATTTCTCCTTCATCCATTACAGAGGCTGCATCTTCTGCTCAAAAATTAGAGTTTTCCCGGGAAGAGTACGTCCATACCGTATCCTCTTTTATTCTCCTATAATCTTGACCAGTACTCGCTTTTGTCTTTGCCCATCGAATTCCCCATAGAAAATCTGCTCCCAACGTCCCAAATCCAGTCTACCTCCGGTAATCGCTACTACAACTTCCCGTCCCATAATCTGACGCTTGATATGGGCATCGGCATTATCCTCCCCGGTATCGTTATGGCGATACTGCTGAATAGGTTCATGGGGTGCAAGTTTCTCTAACCAGTTTACAAAATCCTGGTGTAATCCCGGCTCGTCATCGTTGATGAACACAGAGGAGGTAATGTGCATAGGATTAACTAAGACCAGTCCTTCTTGAATGCCACTTTCCCGGACACACTCCTCTACTTGAGAAGTGATGTTGATAAAGGCAACTCGGGTTGATGTATTAAACCAAAGCTCTTTGCGATAACTTTTCATTTTCCTTCTCCTCACCAAATTAAAAATTTTTAGGATAATCCTGGATAATCTACAGATTTTTATAAAGGAAGCGGACAGGTTACATGGCCTATAGCCGTCGGGATTATCTATATCGAAAGCAGCCTATCATTCGAGAATTGACCATCCGGATTCCGGTCACATGGTGGAAATAGGGAAGCATGGGACCCCAATGATTATTTTCTCTCCGTGTCTTCTTGTCTCTGGGTCTTCACGTCATAATCTTCCATTTGGTGTTCCGGAGAGGATAGAAAGTAAGTGAGACACTGGAGTTCTGCGGTCATATCTATATGCCGGACTTTGACAGATCGAGGAAGGAAGAGTTGGACCGGGACAAAGTTGAGGATGGCTCGGATTCCGGCACCGGCCATATTTTTAGCTATTTCCTGAGCCCTTTCTTCAGGAACAGTTAAAATACCGATCTGGATACCTTGAGTTTTAATAACTTCTTCCATTTCACTGATATGGTAGAGTGGGACGACCGGTTCTTGAGCTTTTAAAGTACGCTGGTACTCGGATTCCCTGGTATCTATATCGATGGCGGCTACAATTTCAAAACCATGACTTTTGAATCCTTCATATCGAAGGATCGCAGATCCTAATTTTCCGGCTCCAACTACGATAGTTTTCCAGGGATTTTTTCCAGAAGAGCTCTCTAAAATCCCTAAGATACGCATGATTTCAGTTTTTAGTAAGGTTACTTCGTAGCCGATACCGCGTACTCCAAACTCTCCAAAATAAGCAAGATCTTTTCGAACCTGCGCTGAGTTAAGTCCGAATCGTTCGGCAAATTCTTTTGAGGAAATTGTCGTAATTTTCTCTTTTTCTAAAAGCTCCAGGCACCTTTCATAGACGGATAACCGATAAACGGTTAATTCTGAAATCTTTTTTGGGGTTTTCATGGTTTTTGTCCGTTACCCATTGTCCATTGTCCATTGCTGGAAGAGTAACTTACCTGTCACTCTTCTATAAAACAACGGGCAACGGACTAAGGACCCTGGACAAAGAACTAAAAAAGAGAAACCACCGATGCACGGGCCGCATTAAACAAAAGGTTTGGCAAAATACCTATTAACAAAGTTGCTAAGGCCATAACGTAAAGTGCCACCCAAAGAGGGCTCGAATTATCTACAGATTGAACTACCTTAGGTTCTTTCATATAAATGTAAACCAGGATACGGAGATAATAATAAGCCGAGATGGCACTGTTTATAACTCCGATTACGGCCAGCCAAACCAGGTTTGCATCAACCGCTGACATGAAGAGATAGAATTTACCCACAAAACCGGCTGTAGGGGGAATTCCCGTCAATGAGAACATAAATATCAGCATGAGAAAGGCTGTCAAAGGGTCTCGCTTAGATAAGCCGGAAAAGTCTTCTAAATCTATAGCCGGTACCATCAATCCAGTTTGTTTATCTTCTTTTCTTACAGCTAACAGGACCGTAAAAGCTCCCAGATTCATGAAAGCATAACTCAAAATATAGAACACTACACTGGCTGAGCCTGCTGCCGGAACCCTGGCACTGGCAACGATTCCCAAAAGGATATAGCCGGCATGGGCAATACTGGAATAAGCTAACATTCGCTTAACGTTCTGTTGGGCGATGGCCACAATATTCCCCAGGGTCATGGTCAGAATAGAAATGACGGTCAAAATAACCATCCACTGTTTCTCCAAGGCACCCAGTGCCACCAAAAGAACCCTTAGCATAACGACAAATCCGGCTGCTTTAGGACCTACAGACATAAACGCGGTTACAGAGGTAGGAGCCCCTTCATAAACATCTGGAGTCCACATATGAAAAGGAACCGCTGCTACTTTAAAACAAAGTCCTGCCAGTAGCATAATCAGTGAAAGGGATAAGAGAGGATGACTCAAAACGACCAAAGCGACTCCGGCTCTAGAATCAACTCCGGTTCTGGTCTGCTCGGTAAGATAACCGGCAATATAGGAAATTTCAGTTGAACCGGTTACCCCATATAACAGAGAGATACCATAAAGAAAGAGAGCCGATGCAAATCCACCCAGAATCAGGTATTTGAGAGCAGCTTCATTGGATCTCAAATCGGTTTTGAAAAACCCGGATAAAACATAGAAAGATACGGTCATGAGCTCCAAACCAAGATAAATAAGGATAAAATCATTGGCACTGGCCATGACCATCATACCCAAAATACTAAACAAGAGAACCGCGTAGTATTCCCCTAGGTCGAATCCTTCCATCTTTAAATAATTCATGGAGATCAAGACGGTCATACTTGCCGCAATGAGGAAAACCATTTTGAAGAAAATAGCCAGGGGGTCCGATACAAAAAGCGAGGTAAAAATTTGGGTTTTGGCACTTAGAAAGGGCAGAAGAAGAAACGCAATACCCATTCCTGAAAGAGCTACAATGGCATTAAGAGTTTTATCCTTTTGATATCGGGTATAAAACAAATCCATGCCTAACACGCCCAAGGCTGTTAAGGTGATAAAAATCTCAGGTAATATAGCGGTCCAATTCAAATTCAATGTAAGTTTGTCCGTTGCACGTTGTACGTTGTTTTTTAGTCCGTAGCCGATGGGTTTCTTCCGCCCTGTAGGGCAGGCCATTAAAGTTATGACTACGAACTAATTCCAGAAACGAACAACAGACAACGGATTATTTAAAAGCTGTCTGGATCATTTGATGGGCTTCCGAACTTACTCCTAATTGATGGATAAGATGTCCGACCGAAGCGTGTAAAAATTGCAAAAAGGTATTGGGATAGATACCCACCCAAAAGACCAAAATGAGTAGAGGAACCAGCGTAGCTATTTCCCGAAGATTCAAATCTATAAGTTCTCTATTTCGAGGATGGGTAATCTCTCCGAGCATAACCCTTTGGAACATCCAAAGCAGATAGGCCGCACTCAAGATAACCCCTATAGTTGCCAGAACTGCTACGGTTGGTTTAACTCTAAAAGTTCCGACTAAGATCAAGAATTCCCCTATAAACCCCCCCAAACCGGGTAATCCCAGAGAAGCAAAGGTAAAGATTCCAAAGAAGGCAGCATAGACAGGAAGTGATTTGGAAAGACCTCCAAAGTCGGCGATCAGGCGAGTATGGGTCCGCTCATAAATGAGACCAACTATCAAGAATAAAGCTCCTGTAATGGTACCATGATTAAACATTTGTAAAATAGCCCCTTCTATACCTTGTTGGGTGAAAGCAAAAAGTCCCAGCATCACAAAGCCCATGTGGCTGACGCTGGAATAGGCAATGAGCTTTTTCAGGTCCGGTTGAACCATCGCAACCAGCGCACCGTAGATAATAGCAATAACCGCCAGGGTTATGATGAGCGGCGCAAATTGCTTAGTTGCCTGGGGAAGCAGGGGGAGACAAATTCTCAGAAATCCATAGGTTCCCATTTTGAGTAAGACTCCGGCCAGAATAACACTTCCGGCTGTTGGGGCTTCCACATGGGCATCGGGCAGCCAGGTATGGAAGGGAAACAAGGGAACCTTGATGGCAAAGGCAAGGAAAAAGGCTAAAAAGACCCAAAATTGAAAATCAGGGCTATACTGGGGGGCCGATTGAATCAGCCTAAGCATATCAAACGTCAATTCTCCACCGGTTATTTTCTGGTGGGTAAAATATAAGCTGATAATAGCCACCAACATCAGAAGGCTTCCAGCCAGTGTGTAGAGAAAGAACTTCAAAGCCGCATAGATTCGACTCTCCATCTCCCACCTCCCCAGGATGGTTCGCTTCCCTTCACTTCCCCAAATTCCGATCAACAAGACCATGGGAATCAGCATAACCTCCCAGAACACATAAAACAGGAAAAAATCCAGGGCGGCAAATACCCCCAAAATACCGGTCTGCAAAACAAGAAGTGCCAGGGTATACTCTTTAACCCGATCGGTAATAGCCGTCCAGGAAGAGAGGATCGCGATGGCAGATAGAAGTGCCGTCAAGAAGATCATTAAAATACTAATGCCATCTACCCCTATATAGTATTGAATGCCAAAACTGGGAATCCAAGGAGTCTGCTTTACAAACTGCATCTGGGAGGTAGAAGTATCAAATGTGGCGAGCAAAAGAAGGGTCAATAAAAGGTCTACTATGGAGACTCCAAAGGCAGTCTTTCTGGCACTTTCATCGGTTTCAACGAATAATAAAATACCCAAAGCGCCCAATAAAGGAACGAAGATAATAAGAGATAAAAGCATGTTGAGGGAGTGAACTCTGGGCCGTAGACATTAGAAGTGAGCCATTGACTGGCCTTACGACCCACAATTCACTGCTTTAAACTATCAACAAGTAAACACCCAAGATCACTATCACTCCAATAACCATGCTTAAGGCATATTGTTGGAGATAACCGGACTGGAGACGTCGTAGCTTAGCACTCATAAGGTCTATACCACGGGCAATACCGTTTATAACACCATCTATAAGGGAATTATCAAAACCTTGCCAGAGGAAGTTAGCAAACTGCTTCGTCGGATTCACAAATAAGGCATCGTACATTTCATCGAACCAATATTTATGAAGCAGCCAGTCATAGGTGGAGGGGTAAGTCTCTGCGAGCTTTAGGGGCATTTCCGGTCTTTTTACGTAAAATATCCAGGCGGTCAAGATCCCCAGGGCTGCCACAAGAATCGAGAAAAACATGAGTCCGGTACCTCCTTGAGTTACCTCGTGCGGGAAAGCAGTACTTTGCGTTTCGGCCAGAGTTGGAGCCAGGAAAGTATGGATAAATCCATGTTCTGGAGGAAATCCCAGCATCCATCCGGCAAAGATCGATAAAATAGCCAGAATGATTAACGGATAAAGCATGACCGGAGGGGACTCATGAACAGGATGCTCAACCCCGTGCCTACCTCGAAAGTCTCCAAAAAAGGTCATAAAAATTAACCTGAAAATGTAAAATGCCGTCATAAAAGCCGTTGCGGACCCTAAGATCCAGAAAACATAGTATTCTGCCTGAAAGGTTCCCATCAAAATTTCATCTTTACTCCAGAAGCCTGCCAGAGGAGGTATACCGGCAAGGGCCAGGGCACCTATTAAAAAGGTCCAATAGGTTCCCGGTATTTTATCTTTAAGTCCTCCCATATTCCGCATATCTTGCTCGCCCCCCAGGGCGTGAATCACGCTTCCTGAAGCCAGGAATAAAAGGGCTTTAAAAAAAGCATGGGTAACCAGATGGAAGATGGCAGCTACATAGGCACCAGCCCCTAAGGCCATGAACATATAACCCAACTGACTGATGGTAGAATAGGCTAAAACCCGCTTAATATCGTTTTGTACTAAACCGATGGTGGCTGCAAAGAAGGCCGTGAAGCCACCTATGAGGGCGACGGTGAATAAAGCCTTGGGGGCCAGATTATAAAGGGGGTAACAGCGGGCAACCAGATACACCCCGGCTGTAACCATGGTTGCAGCATGGATAAGAGCACTGACCGGGGTAGGACCTTCCATGGCATCCGGTAACCATACGTGAAGGGGAAACTGGGCCGATTTTCCTATAGCCCCCATAAAAAGCAACAGACAGGTGAGGGTTAGTAAATCAAATTCTATCCCAAAAAGGGTGAAAGTCTTACCGACGAATTCCCCGGATCGAGAAAATATGGTCCGATAATCCAGGGTTCCAAAAGTCGTAAACAATAACATAACCCCCAACCCAAATCCAAAGTCTCCGACCCGGTTAACAATAAAAGCTTTCTTTCCGGCATCGGCCGCCGATTTTTTATAATACCAGTGGCCGATCAATAAATAGGAGCATAGCCCTACGGCTTCCCAAAATACATAAAGCAGGAGAAAATTGGCAGACATGACGAGCATCAGCATGGAAAACGTAAACAGGGAAATAAAGCTGAAAAAGCGATGATAGCCCTCATCCCCATGCATATATCCGATGGAGTAAATATGGATCAGAAAGCTAACTCCAGAAACCACTACCACCATCATCGCTGTTAAAGGATCTACCTGTAAAGTCAGATTCACCTGAAAATCTCCAGAGGAGATCCAGGAGTAGAGAACCTGCTGAAGGGTCCCTCGATTCCATACCTGGAAAAACGTAATCAGAGAAAGAAGAAATGAAATCCCCACTCCTATACACGGAAGCCAGTGGCTTTTTTCTCGAATCCAGCGCTTACCCCATAAGATGGTTACAATACTCGCTAGAAGAGGTAACGCCGGGATCACCCATAACATGGTTTCCATAAAGAAAGTAATGAACACCGGGTGATGGGTACTGGGTGATAAAGAAGAAATAGGGTAAACTTGTCATCCAATACCCATCATCTAACAGGTTTTACCAGCGCATTAAGCTAAACTCATCGTCGTTGACCGTATTTTTGTTTCGAAAAAGATAAACAATAACCGCCAATCCGACCGCTGCCTCGGCTGCGGCTACGGTCATAACAAAAAAAACAAAAATCTGACCCCGAAGGGAGTTTAAATAATAGGAAAAAGTTATAAAGTTAATATTCGCCGCGTTGAGCATAAGCTCAATAGACATCAGGATGATGATTACATTTCTGCGGGTTAAAACACCCAACATTCCAATGAAAAAAATAACGGTACTGACCACCAGATAGTAGGACAAAGGTACAGGTGACATGAATCGGTTTACCGTAAAACATAAAACGTAAAGCGTAAAAAGTCACCTCGACAGTTTTACACCTTACCTTTTAGGTTTTACTTTAAAATTAACGTTTTGCCAGGACAACGGCTCCAACAATGGCCATAAGCAGAAGAAGAGAGGCAATCTCAAAAGGAAGTAGATACTGACTAAATAAGGCGCTTCCGATATTCTCGGCAGTACCATAAATTTGACCAACTGCGGCTACCGTCTCGGAAAGTCCTCCTTCACGGGAAGGCTTATGGAAAATGAAAACCAGGAACTCCCCTAGAAGGGCTAACGCTAGAATTAAACAAACAGGGGCAATAGGATGGAAATTTTTCTCCGTCGCGATTTCCTTTACATCTAAAAACATAACCACAAAGAGAAAAAGCACCATAATTGCCCCGGCATATACAGCTATCTGGACAATGGCAATAAATTCAGCCTGGAGGAGAGCATAGAGACCACTAATTTGAAGAAAAGTCATAGCCAGGAATAAAACACTGTAAATCGGATTACGGGCCGTTACAGTTAAAAGAGCTCCCAGAATTGCCAGGGTTGAAAATATAAGAAAAGCCGTCAAATCTTTTTTCAGATGTTTGAATATACGGGGGGATACTTCTTTACAGAAGTATCCCTCCTATTCAAACACAAAGTGATTGGTTGTTTTCCAGGGTATTTAATGGACCTGAACCACTTTAAAGATAACTTAAAATTCTTTCATTTCTTTGACTCACTAAGTCGAAAAAATACTCAGTTATCTCGTCATTGTCAAGATGAAGAAGAAGCCTTTTTTAGAAGTTGGAAAAAGGTGGTTGTTGATAACTTTTTTAGAAGCTCTCTATAAAACTCTAAGGAAATTCAGAAGAAACCTCCGGGTCATCGTGAAATGTATAACAAACTTTACGTAAAAGAGGGGTTGATGTCAAGTTTTATTTTTTTAATGATCTTTTCAGAGGCCCATATAAATTTTTCAACCTATTTCAGGTTCCGGTTTGGGAGATAATCTCCGATTTTGCGTCTGGGATACCTGAAGGTAACTCCTCAAATAAGGCAAGTGGGGTGGTTGGGTTGTTAGTCATCTTCCGGTTCATTCTGGCCCTAGGGATCTTTTGTCAAGGATTTAAGGTTGACAGGGCCTGGAATTCTTACCATTATACATAATAAAGATAAAAGTGATAGAAGCGTATTCAGTCCGTCGTCTGTTGTTCTTTGTTTTATACAACGGACAACGAACTATGGATAACGGGCCAATCCATGAAAACTACCCTGGACATTCGTAATAAAACCGAAAGTTTTATCAAAGAATCCAACCAGGAATTATACCAGAACCGGGCCGGCTTAAAAGAAGAGAGTCGGCTTTCTGATGTTTACCTCAAATATACAAATCTTTTTACAGAAGAAACCTTAGAGACCCTCAAAACCGATCTTGTCAAATCAGAGGGAGAGGAACGAAAGCGACTAAACTTCTTGTACGAGTATTTAACCGTGGCCCATCAGAGAAGGGAGATTAACCATCTCACCGACAAAATTCTTACTTTGGAAGCTAAAGCGACCGTTAAGCTTCCTCGGGAAGAAGAAATCCCTTTTCGAAGGGCCGAAGTAGCCTTAGCCAATGAACAAAACCGGGAGCGACGAGCCTTGATTTACCAGGGGCAGAGGAAGGTTATCCGAGAATTGAATCCACTGCTGGAAGAATCCTGGGAACGAACCTACGATCAGGTCGGCAAACTGGGATTTTCTAATTATACAGATCAGTTTCAAAAGTTAAGCGGAATTGATTTAAAAAGTTTAAATAATCAGATGCAAAAATTTCTCTCTGAAACGGAAGAGTTGTATGTGGATGTTTTAAGTTGGGCCCTTAATAAAAAAATGGGATTAAAGCTCCGGGAAGCACAAAAATCCGATTTGGCCTATTTCTTTCGTTTCCACGAATATGACAACTTTTTCCCTAAAGGCTGGATGATCCCTTTGATGCGACGATGGAGTGAGGCTTTAAAACTGGATATTACGGCAGAAGGTCGGATTACCTTTGATACAGAACCACGTCCAAGTAAATCTCCTCGGGCCTTTTGTGCCACTCTCGATGTACCGGATCAGGTTATTTTGGTTATCTTACCCCGAGGCGGTGTGGAAGATTATCGGGCTTTCCTTCATGAATTGGGTCATTCCTTACATTTCGGATATACCTCCCACGAGGAGCCTTTTGAGTTTCGCTGGTTAGGAGATAGTTCTGTTACGGAAGCCCACGCTTTTACACTAGAGCACATGATATTGAATCCGCTTTGGCTGAAGCGCTATCTGGATATGGGGAAAGAAACCCAGAATTTCCTCCAGCTTCTACACCTCAAATATCTTTATTTCCTTCGCCGATATGGGGCTAAACTGGCCTATGAACTTTTCCTCCATGATGGAGGCTCCTTAAGTGGCAAGAAAGAGGTTTATCGAGAGCTCTTAACCGACGCCTGTAAAGTGGTATATGATTCCGATCATTATCTTTATGATGTAGATTCGTACTTTTACGCCGCTCGATATCTCAGGGCCTGGATCTTTGAGGCCCAGTTAAGCTGGTTTCTCACCGAGAATTTTGATGAAGACTGGTTTCGAAATCCCCATGCCGGAGAATTTCTTCTCAATATCTGGAAGTACGGGCAGCGATATACTCTGGAGGAGCTGGCTCAGAGGATTGGGATAGGAGAAATTTCTTTGGATGGGATTAAGGAACGACTCAGCAGGTACTTAGGATGATAGAAAAGACAGACTCTAACGGGAAGGGCATTCGGCAATTAACCAAGGTTGATTCGACCATGCTCTATGCCGTTGGATATGATGATGCGGCCCAGATTCTAGAAGTAGTCTTCCGTACAGGGGGTATTTATCGTTACTTCCATATATCCAGGGAACTGTACGAAGGCTTGATAACGGCTGAATCTAAAGGACAATATATGCGTACCCACATTATCGGTCACTATCCCTATGAAAGGATAAGAAAAAAACCTCAATAAGCACAAAAAGCTCCGTTTCTAAGATATTCTTAGACACTACCCCATGATATCTGTGACAGGCACTACCAACTCTATTTTTAACTAAAGGAGGACTTCATGAAAAAGGTAATATTTTCCCTTGTGATGGTAGTTTGTTATGCATCTCCTGTAGCTGCCGTTGATCTTACCGGAAGATGGGGAATCAACGGAAATGTAGGTGTTTTATTTCCAGTTGGAGATCTCAGTGACGTAGCAGATACCAGTTTTGTTTTGGGTGAAAAACTTTTATACGGTTTTCGCAGTAACCTTATAGCGGAAGTGAATGTCAGTTATGCTCCCCTCTCAGAGGATGAGGATCTGGAGGTATTAGGTATAAATGCTGACCTCTCGGTTTTAGAATTAACCGGTGGCATTCGATACCTGCTGGCCCCCTACGGAAGGATGATCCCCTATGTAAGTGGAGGTTTAGGTATTTATATCACTTCTTCCAATGTAAACTTAAGCCCTCTGGGTTTTTCCTCTGGTGAAAACAGCACTGAAGCCGATGTGGGCCTCCATGTGGGGGGTGGTTTTATGTACTTCCTCAGTGATTCGCTGGCCTTCGATATGCAGGGTAGGCTTCATGTTTCCAATCCAGATTACTTTGCCCTTACGGGAGGTTTAAGTTTCTTTTTTAGATAAGGCTTTATTTAAAATTCTCTTGGTGGCTTCTACCACCCGTTAGACTTTAAATTCGTAATTCTAAAATCCTTATTTCTTGACAGTAAGGGAAAGACGTATTAGCCTGAAGAAAATCAAATTTTATTCCAACAAGGAGGCGAAACGGGCATGGTAGACTTAAAAAAAGCTGCAGAAGAAATAGACTTTTATCTTCGACCCAGTACCTATCCTCTGGCGATCAAAATGTTGAAATCAGCCGATGAGATTCCTGAGAAAGCCCGAAGGCCGGTTAAAGATTTAGGAATCAAAGTAGCAACCTGTCAGACTATTTCCATGGCCCGGCGTTATGGGTGGACATTGGCTATCGGGAAGGAAGACCACTGTTGTTCCTTGGGGATGATAGCCCTTGGATTTGGTGAGCCGAATGCCTTTTATACCGAAGGGAATCTTTGTGAAGGCATGTACACGGAAACGGCCGAAGCAGGAAGGGTAACGGAGGCAGAGTTGGATAAATTTGAGGTAGGACGATATAAATATTTTCTGGTTGCTCCCCTGGACAAAGCAACCTTCAAACCGGATGTTATTTTAATTTTCGGGAATTCGGCTCAAGTGATGCGGCTGGTACAGGCCGCCCTTTACAAAAAGGGGGGACGAATTCATTCCTCTTTTTCAGGACGTGCAGATTGTGCCGATATGACCGTTACGACCATGAAGACCGGGGAATGTCAGGTTATTTTACCCTGTACGGGAGACCGGTTTTTTGCACAGACCCAGGATCACGAGATGGCCTTTACAATTCCCTATAATAAATTGGAAACAGTTCTGGAAGGTTTAAGGGCCACCCACAAAGCAGGCATTCGCTACCCGGCAACCCCCTTCTTGAATTACCAGGGGAAGTTTCCCCCCAAATATGACAGGCTTTTACAGATGTGGGAAGAATCGCAAACAATGGGTAATGAGTCCTGAACAACCGAGGGTTTTTTCAGTGTTTAAGGTATTCACGACTTATTGTTCCTTGAAAAGGAGGAGTAGATATGAAAAAGTTAACCGCTATTTTTGGTCTTGGAATCAGTCTGGTGGTTGGGTTGGTTATTCTGGTCAGTTCAAGCATGGCCCAAGATGGTTTTATTAAACCCCTTCCTCCAGAACCTCCGGATAAGGATTTACCTCCTGAAGCGCGAAACCTTCCCCATGAGGTTCTTCATCAGGTCTCCGGCAAGGAAAATTTACATTTACTGGCCGGCTATTATTATGGAGATCCACGACAATGGAAAAAAATCTATCGAGCAAATCGACATCAGATAAGAAATCCCAACCGATTAGAGCCCGGGCAGCTTCTGAGAATTCCCGTTGCGAAGAACTGGTCCCCCAGGTACAACTACCAGGAGTGGATCCAATTGGCCCAACGAGGTGGGGAATGGGTACCCCGATCTAAGAGAAGTTTAAAGGTAGCCCCCTCTCCTTTAGAATCCGGCAGCAAAGAGGAACCTTCCCTTAAGCGGGAAATACCGACCCCTGAGTTACCACCCCTCGAGAAAGAGAAATCGGGAACAGAAACACCACAGCCTGTACCTCCGGCAGGAACGCAACCATCGGAAGAGAAAAAAGAAGGTTCCCAACTGTAAGCCATGTACGGTTTTGTCATAACGACTTAAGTCGTTACCCTATAAGGGATAGAAATTCCTGAACGATTCAAGTCGTTATGACAGACTTTTCCGGGTTTGTCAGGCGCTAAGCAACCACTACGGATTGGGGTTATCGGCGTTGGACACTTGGGACGTCATCATGCTCGAATTTATTCTGAGCTGGAAACCTGTCAATTGATAGGAGTCGTAGACATCGATGGGGTTCGGGCCAGAGAAATTGCCCAGATATATAAAGTTAAGGCTTATCAGAATTATCAGGATCTCTTTGGTCAGGTTGATGCAGTCAGTATTGTCGTTCCCACCCTGGAACACTATCATATTGCCAAGGATTGCCTGGAGGCAGGTATCCATGTTTTGATAGAAAAGCCGATGACCAAGACCCTTCAAGAAGCTAACGAGCTCATCGACCTGGCTGCAGCCAAAAAACTCATCCTTCAGGTTGGACATTTAGAGCGGTTTAACCCAGCCGTTCAAGCTTTACATCGGTTAGCTAAGGATCCAAAATTCATCGAATCCTATCGCATCAGCCATTTTCCAGACCGAAGTACCGACATTGATGTGATTATGGATTTGATGATCCATGATATAGACATTATATTAAGTTTGGTGCCTTCTCCTGTGAAATATATCCAGGCGGTTGGAATTCCCGTCTTGACTTCAAACATCGATATTGCCAATGTTCGAGTTCAATTTGAATCTGGGTGTGTGGCCAACATGACAGCAAGCCGGGTGAGTCTTAAGCAGGAGCGAAAACTGAGGATTTTTCAAAAGGAGCGTTATCTTTCTCTGGATTATCAGGCTCAAGAGTTGATCCTTGCAGAACTAAAGTATCCGGAAGCGCTTTCGACCTATGAAAAATCTGCCTTAGACCGCCCTGAAATTGCTGTTCGAAAAGTTGAAATAACCAAAGGAGAACCCCTTAGAATGGAATTGGAGTCCTTTGTAGAATGTATTACCCATAAGAAAAAGCCTCTGGTCTCCGGAGAAGCGGGACGCAGGGCCTTAGAGGTAGCAGTAGAAATTTTGGAGAGTATCAAAAATGCTTGAGTGGAGCAATTTAGGAAAAATGCTTATCCTCTTTGGAGGAATTGCTATCGTGATCGGGCTAATATTATTGTTCGTCGATAAAATTCCTTTTATTGGAAGACTACCTGGAGATATTTATATTGAAAAAAAGAATTTTACGTTCTATTTTCCTCTCATGACCTCGATTCTCATCAGTATTATTCTGACGATTATTTTAAATCTGTTAAGTAGAAGGTAGGAGAAAAATAAGATGAAACTTAAAGTGGGACTTCCTAAAGGAAGTTTGCAAGACTCAACCCTCGATTTATTTAGAAAGGCCGGTTATATTATTACCATCGGTCAAAGGGCTTACACTCCCAATTTTGATGATCCGGAGCTGGAAGGCTTGTTAATTCGTGCTCAAGAAATGGCCCATTACGTTGAAAATGGTGTACTGGACATAGGACTTACAGGACGCGATTGGATCCTTGAACAAGAAGCCGATGTGATTGAGGTAGCCGATCTGGTTTATGCCAAGCAGGGATTACGACCGGTAAAATGGGTTGTAGCCGTTCCGGAGAATTCACCTTTTGAGAAGGTGGAGGATTTAAGAGGAAAACGAATTGCCACGGAGCTGGTCAATGTAACTCGAAAATTTTTCAAATCCCGAAATATTGAAGTGCAAGTAGAATTTTCATGGGGCGCAACGGAGGTTAAACCCCCGAAATTGGCCGATGCTATTGTAGAAGTTACGGAAACCGGGAGTTCCCTGAGAGCCAATAACCTCCGAATTATCGACCTGGTTTTGGAGTCTACCACTAAATTAATTGCCAACCGATCGGCCTGGGAGGATCCCTGGAAACGGCAAAAAATAGAAAATATTGCCTGCCTTTTAAAAGGCGCCTTGATGGCAGAAGAAATGGTGGGACTCAAAATGAATATCAACCGGGCCAACCTGCCCCGGATCTCAAAAATTCTTCCTGCCTTACATACCCCTACCATATCGAATCTTCAAGATCCGGATTGGGTCGCCGTAGAGGTCGTTATTAATGAAAAAGTCGCCCGGGAAATTATTCCAGATCTCCGAAGGGCAGGAGCTCAAGGGATTGTGGAATATCCTTTGAATAAAGTTATTCCCTAGCCACATCACCATGATTGAACCTAAATCTAAATTAAACCTGACCGAATCCAGGCGAGACTTGACCGAAGGGAGTATAGGGAAAAATCTTCTGGCACTCTCCATTCCCATGACCCTGGGGATGTTCTTGCAGATGGTTTTTTACCTGGTGGACATGTATTTCGTAGGGAAGCTGGGTTCTTCCGCCATTGCAGCGGTATCCATGTCTGCCCTGATCATGATCCTCCTCATCACCCTGGGAACCGGTTTATCCAGTGCAACAGTAGCTTTGGTTTCCCGAGCTGTCGGAGCCAAGGACCTGACTCAAAGCAGCCATGCTACTGTTCAATCTCTGGCAATCGTAATGCTTCTCTCTATCGTAGTTGGTATTCCCGGATATATTTATTCAGAATCGATTTACAAATTGATGGGTGCGACCCCTGAGGTTATTCAAGTTGGCCTGGGTTACCTCAAAATATCCTTTGCAGGAACTCTGGCTTTTCTTTTTCTTTTTATCAGCAGCGCGGCCCTTCGAGGAGCTGGAGAAGCCGCTTTGTCGGCTAAGATTCTGGGATTCTCCATTCTCTTAAATATCATCCTGGATCCTCTATTGATCTTCGGTTGGGGGCCTTTTCCCAGACTGGGGGTAGATGGGGCCGCTTATGCTACGGTTATTTCTTTGGGAGTGGGCTCTCTGATCACCCTGTATCTTCTCCTTAAAGGCTCGACTCCCATCCAAATCTCCTTACAAAGGATCCGGTTAGACTTCCAGGTGATCTGGCAGCTTATTAAGATTGCAGTTCCAGGTTCCGCAGAAACCTTTCTTCGAAGTCTGGCCCGAGTAGCGCTCATGAAAATCGTAACTCCTTATGGGACAGCCGCCATTGCAGCCTTTGGAATCGGAGCCAGTCGGTTAGATATGGTGGTAACCCTTCCCACATTGGGTCTTTCTTTAGCCGCGGCTACACTGGTTGGCCAGAACCTGGGAGCTCAAAAACCGGATCGTGCCGAAAAAAGTGCCTGGGTCGCGGTTCGTTGGGGTATCATTCTAATGCTTATACTGGCTGTAACCTTTTTTGCCTTCGCCCCTGGATTGATTCGTGTTTTTGATAAAAACCCCGAGGTGATTACCATAGGATCTACCTATCTCCGATTTACAACCTTATCCTATGTATTCCTGGGAATAGCCCTGATTCTGGGTCGTTCCTTTAATGGAGCGGGAGATGCAGTTCCCCCTCTGATTACGGCGAGCATCGCCCTATGGGGAGTTCAAATCCCTCTGGCATACTTTCTTGCACATCATACCACCCTTCAGCTCAAGGGAGTCTGGCTGGCCATTGTCGTCTCCCATATGCTTAATGCCGTCCTTTTAATTATCTGGTTTAGAGCGGGTAAGTGGAAATTGAAAAAAGTATAACCCTTTATCTCAAAGATAAAAAGAATATGAAAGCACTCTAGAAGTAAAAAACATGAAGATACCTATGGATCTTTTAGTCTTCACCTTGTGAGATTGGGTTTTCGCAGTCAACTATGTCAACGCAAGATCTCCTCATCCAGAGAGAAGGGCAAAAAGCTCTTATCGTGTTTAATCGTCCGGAGCAACGGAACTCTATTACCTATGAAATGTGGCAGGATATTCCTGTTCTGGTGAAAGAGCTAGATGAGGATCCCACGGTTCGAGTTATCCTTCTTACCGGCAATGGTGACAAATCCTTTGCAGCCGGTGCAGATATTACGCAATTTAAAATCCGAAGGAATGATCCTGAAGGGGTTCGGGCCTATAATGAAGCAGTAGACAAAGCCCTTAAAGCCATCGAACAGGCCAGAAAGCCAGTTATTGCTATGATCAATGGTTATGCCGTAGGGGGAGGTCTAGAACTGGCTATTGCTTGTGATTTGAGGATCTGTAGTGATCGCGCCAAATTTGGTATCCCGGCAGCTAAATTGAGCATTGTCATTAGCTTTACCGATATCCAAAGATTGATTAACCTGGTAGGACCGGCCTACGCCAAGGAGATTTTATTTACTGCCCAGTTATTCACCGCTCAGGAAGCCAAAGAGATGGGATTGGTTAATCGGGTTATCCCTCATGACCAGCTTCGGTCCTTCACCCTAGAAATGGCCGATACCATTGCCCAAAACGCTCCTCTTTCCATCCAGGGAGCCAAGAGAATGATTAATCACTGCCTGAAAGATCCGGCTTTAACCCAGGTTGATTCCGAGGTAGAACACCTTCACCTGGCCTGTTTCCTGACAGAAGACTTCAAGGAGGGAGTTCAGGCTTTCTTAGAGAAGCGAAAACCTGTTTTCAAAGGAATTTAATTCCTTACGAAAATCACCCTACGATTTTCCTGATTTGTGGCAACCCAAGGGTCAGGACCGTTTAGAAGGCAATTCTCTTAACCAAACAGCGCTTTCGACCTTTTTTCTCGATAAGGAGATATTTGAGGTGATTAAACTCTAGAAAACGCTCCACGGTCATTTCCTGAAGTTGCTTCTGAAGTTGGTCAAAGGCCCGATCTAATTCTTCTACCTGTCTAAAAGTCCATACCCGGCTGTAACTTTTATCGGGAATGAACTGAAGAGCCAGGACCGGCAGTAAATCCTGGGGGAATTCTTGAACCATCCTCAGAGAAAAAAATTCCCGGGCAGGATCCCCAAGTCGGCTTTTAACGAGGAAGGGAGGCAGAAGCAAGCGGGTCGGTAGAGATAACTTAATGTGATGGGTTTCTGCAACTTGATCCAGATAGTGAATCAGGCGGGTTATAAGAACTCGATACTTTAAAGGGGTCCGGTCAGGAACCCAGCTTATCAGTTGGATGATTTTCTCTCCGAGTTCCAGAGTAGCCGGAAATCGCTCCCGATAGACCTTCTGAAGCTGCTCACGAACCAGGGGATATCTGAAATACGATTCTACGTAAGAAATAGCCTCCGAGAAGAGGTTTAAGATATACTCCGAAGTATAAGGACAGGGGGGTTCGGCGGGAATTTTTTGAAGGGTTTGAATTAAAGAGGTACTCCGGAGGTGCTCTTCTTGGTCCACATCAAATCCGGAGCGTCGAAGTTGCTGAAATAGAACCGGATGAATAACCACATCCTGTATTTTATGGGCTAAAATTGTAATTCTAGGTTCTTTCCTGTGATCCTCTTCCCGACCATAAATAGTTACATACCCCTCTTCATAGAGGATGGCATGCATCAGTTCATGGGCTACCGTGATATCCTTAGCTCCCCGGCGCAGATAGATAATATGACGATCCCGGGTTGGGACATAAATTCCCAAAACTCCCGGATGAGGTTTGCCGGGATGTTTCCGGATATCCTGATAGATCATCCGCTTATCAGTCCTGGCTCTAAATCGATTATGAAGTCCAATAATCCTGCTCGGATAAGCTCTTCCGAATATAGTGAGCCGAGGACCTTTGATTTTTTGTTTTAACCGATTGGACGGCAAACCTTTATGGTTAGTTAACCACGGAGAACACCATCAGGATGAAGAATAGAAAACTCTTCCTGCTTGTGGTGTTCTTCGCGGTTTATGAAACTCCTGCTTACTTTCTGAACCGGGAAGGGAAATTATCTCCAAAGTCGGTATCGGGATGAAGCCTTCTAGCCCTTTCAATAAGAACTTCTTCCGTTTCGGGTCTGTCTGGATCGGGAATACAGCAATCTACGGGACAAACGGCGGCGCACTGTTCTTCATCATAGAAACCTACACACTCGGTACACTTATCAGGAACGATATAGTAATAATCATTGGAAAGGGGTGGATACTTGACTCCATCTAACTCCCATTCTACCCCACCTTCATAAATAGCCGTATTCGGGCATTCCGGTTCACAAGCCCCACAATTGATGCATTCATCTGTGATCTTGGTTGCCATGGTTATCCTCCTCGTAAAACAGATGATCTCTAAAAACTAGAAACTAGGTTGGTTAAAATCCTCTTATTGTCTGATTCTCCTTTGATTAATTTAGGAGGCAAATATAGATAAGTCAACCGTAAATTACACCTCCATATAATATTTAGGCTCACAATCCTGTTTTCTCGTTCTCGGGTTAAAGTTCAGGAACGAAGTAAGGGTGAAAATCCTATACAGGGAAAGACTACGGCTTTTATTTTATTTGACAATGATCCTCATTCGACTTAATTTTTATATCTTGATGAGTTTTATACCTTGATTTTCAACTCATCGGACCTCTGCTAAAAGAAGGGTCTATACGAGTTTGGTTATGCCCAAATTCATCCAAGAAAGTTTTATTCCGGCTCCGGTAGAGAAAGTCTTTGCTCTTTATGAAAAGCCGGATTTTTTGCAACGTTTGATCCCTCCCTGGGAAAAAGTGGAAATCTTAAAACGAGCCTCTACCCTTGAAGTGGGCCAGCAAGTTGTTTTATTGGTTACGCTGGGTTTTGTTTCGTTTCGATGGGTTATTGAACATGTCGAATATGAGAAGAATAAACTATTTGCCGACAAGCAGCTCCAGGGGCCCTTCAAATCCTGGTACCATCGGCATCTTTTCCAACCCACGGAGGGGGGAACCCTCCTCCGAGATGAAATCGAATATACACTTCCCGGTGGGGTCATAAGCAACGTGGTTGCGTCGTTCCTGATCAGGCCCCGACTCCAGAAAATGTTCGCGTATCGCCACGAGGTTACGCGAAAAGCTTTTGAAGACTCCAGAGAGATCTGAGCGCCTTCTTGCTTCTTATTTCTCCAGGCCGCAGGGGTGTCCGTTAAATGGATACCGAAGATCCTTTTGTTTTCCCTGCTCTAAACAGATTGCCTCGCCGGGGCCATACAAGGGGAATGATCTACCATTGTACGGGTTAGCGGCCGCTAACCCGTACAATGGTAAATTAACACCCCTCTCTCCGATCGTATCCGTATCCATTTAGTAGGTGGAAAAAGAAACACCCTCTGCCCCTCCAAGGGGGATTCAGCAGCAGCAACTCTGTGTCAGTCCCCCCTGGAGGGGGGCTTTTAGGGGTAGGTTTTTTCTAACCTAACCCCCTTCCTGCGCCGGGAAGGGGGAACTTGGGGATAACCTGAGTCCCAACTCTCCCCTTCTCTACGAGGGAAGGGGAGTCGGAGGGGTTAGGCCCAAAAAACCTGCCCTTGTAAGGGAGGGGGGATGGGGGGTTCAGACAGAAAAAGTGACACCTACTAAATTGTTATAGTTACTCTCCGAGCTTTTATTCTTGACTTAGAGGATTATAAACCCTATAATTTTTAAAATAATTAAATACGGGCGACCGGCCGGTCGTCCCTACCTTCCGGGGTTTCAGGTATCTATCTTATCTTACTTATTCAGCATGGACGATCTTTGTTTAGATCGACGGCTGCATATTAAAAAAAGAGTTACGATTAATGAAAAAAATTACTGCCGTTATTCCAGCGAGATATCATTCATCCCGGTTTCCTGGAAAGGTTCTGGCCGATATTTGCGGTAAGCCGATGATTCAACACGTGTATGAAAGGGTCCAGAAGGCTTCCTTACCCCAGCGGGTTGTTGTTGCAACGGACGATGAACGCATCTTGAAAGTTGTTTTAAACTTTAAGGGGGAAGCCATTATGACATCTAAAACCCATCGGTCTGGGACCGATCGTCTCGCTGAAGTTGCCCGTGAAGATCCTTCGGATATCTTCATCAATGTTCAAGGAGATGAACCTTTAATCGAACCGAATATGATTGATCAGGTTGTACGACCTCTACTGGAAGATCCCGAAATCCCGATGGGGACCCTCAAGCATAAGATTAAGAGCTTCGAGGAGCTTAAAAACCCTCATGTGGTAAAAGTGGTAACGGACCTTAACGATATGGCTCTTTATTTTTCTCGCTCTCCCATTCCTTATTTTCGAAGAGAAGAATATAGGGTTCATTATCGACATATCGGCTTATATGCATATCGCAGGGAATTCATCTTAAAGTTCGCCTCACTTCAACCGACCTTTCTGGAGCAGGCTGAAGAACTTGAACAATTGCGAGCTTTGGAAAACGGTTTTAAAATTAAAGTCATTGAAACTGAGTATGAATCCATTGGAGTCGATACACCCGAGGACTTGAAGGAAGTTATAAAAAGACTTCGGGGTGGGTAGTGGGGTATGGGAGTGTGGGAGTATGGGGGTATGGGAGTGTGGGAGTGTGGGAGTATGGGGGTATGGAAGTATGGAAGTAGCTATCCACCCTTTTATCCTTCCCTACTCTCACACTCCCATACTCCCATACTCCCACACTCCCACACTTCCGTACTTCCCCGCCTACCAGAAAGTATGCCGACTAAATATATCTTTGTTACCGGAGGTGTGATATCCTCTCTGGGAAAAGGCTTGGCTGCTGCATCCATAGGAGCTCTTTTAGAGAGTCGAGGATTTAAAGTTACTTTGCAAAAGTTTGATCCCTATATCAATGTAGATGCCGGCACAATGAATCCCTTCCAACATGGGGAGGTTTATGTAACCGATGACGGAGCAGAAACAGACCTGGACCTGGGTTATTATGAGCGGTTTACCAATACTCGAACCAGCAAGGATCATAACATAACGACCGGAAAGATTTACCACTCCGTTATAATGAAGGAACGCAAGGGGTATTATCTTGGAAAAACCGTTCAGGTTATTCCTCACATTACCGATGAAATTAAGGAAGCTATCTTGAAAATCTCCCATGGCGTAGATGTGGTCATCGGAGAGATTGGAGGAACTGTCGGAGACATTGAAAGCCAACCCTTCCTGGAAGCAATCCGACAATTTAAAGCAGATGTCGGTCCGGAGAATGTGATCTATATCCACCTGACCCTGGTCCCCTATATTAAGGCGGCGGATGAGTTAAAAACAAAACCAACCCAACATAGTGTAAAGGCTCTACGTGAAATCGGAATTCAGCCGGATATCATCCTTTGTCGAACCGACCGCTTTTTACCGGATAGCATTAAAAAGAAAATTGCTCTTTATTGTAACGTGGATGAAAAGGCGGTGATAACTGCTAAGGATGTTGAATATATCTACGATGTTCCCCTCGTCTTTCATCGTGAAGGCTTGGAAGAGATTATTCTCAAGCTCCTTAAACTTTCCAGTCCACGAGAACCGGATCTCAGTGACTGGGAACGGATTATCCATACGCTGCATTCTCCCAAGTTTGAAGTAACCATTGGCATTGTAGGGAAGTACGTGAATCTTCAGGATTCTTATAAGAGCCTGAACGAGGCGCTGATCCATGGTGGGATTGCCAATCAAGCCAGGGTCCATTTAGAATGGATCGAAGCAGAAGAGATAGAAAGGAAGGGACCTGATCTTTATCTCTCCCACATCGATGGAATTCTCGTTCCCGGAGGATTTGGAGAACGGGGAATCGAAGGCAAGATTAAGGCCGTTCAGTATGCCCGGGAGCATAAAGTTCCCTATCTGGGACTTTGTCTGGGGTTACAATGTGCTGTGATCGAATTTGCCCGAAATGTCTGCGGTCTTACCCAGGCAAATAGTTCGGAGTTTGCCCAAAAGGATCTGGATCCGGTGATCGATCTAATCCCGGAACAGAAAAAAGTAACCGACAAGGGGGGTACCATGCGTTTAGGAGCCTATCCTTGTAAAATAGAATCAGACTCCCTGGCCCATAAAGCCTATGGGAAGTTAGAAGTTTCTGAAAGGCATCGCCACCGTTACGAAGTCAACAACCAGTTTCTGGATCTTTTAAAAAGCAAAGGTCTGGTCGTCAGCGGTGTTTGGCCAGACGGTAATCTGGTAGAAATTATCGAGCTGAGGGATCATCCCTGGTTTTTAGCTACCCAATTTCATCCAGAATTTAAATCTAAACCTCGAGATCCCCATCCCTTGTTCAGGGATTTTATTGCAGCGGCTATTAAGCATAAAACCTTGTTATGAGGTTCCTGGAAAATCTAAATTTCCCTTTCCAGGCCTTTCCAATAAGGAGCCCGAAGTTCTCTTTTAAGTACTTTACCGGCAGGGTTACGGGGTAGCTCTTTCATAAAGTCTACCCCACTGATCCTCTGATATCGGGCAAGTCGGGAATTCGTCCACTCTAAAATCTCCTCCTGGGTTGCTTCTTGACCTTCTTTTAAAACAACCGCAGCCCAGGGAGTCTCTCCCCACTTCTCATGGGGAACTCCAAACACACTGACTTCCAAGATCTTAGGATGGCGCATCATAACTTCTTCGATATCCTCAGGATAGATATTCACTCCACCCGATAGGATCATATCTTTCTTTCGACCTACCAGGTACAGATAACCTTCCTCATCTAACCTTCCCAGATCACCGGTTCGAAGCCAGCCTTCTACAATAGTCTGGGCTGTAAGCTCGGGTTTTTTGTAATACCCCAAGGGGGTTAAAGTTCCCCGCCCTACAATCTCCCCAACCTCCCCTACAGGCACATCTTTCATATGGTCATCTACCACCCGCAGCTCACTTCCTAATGTGGCCTTCCCCACAGAACCCGGTTTCCTCCGCTGATCCCCAGGCTTTAAGATCGTTGAAAAACCTTCGGTTACCCCGTACATTTCGAAGAAGCGACAGGAAAAGTTACTTAAAATATCTTCCTTGGTTTTTCTGGACAAGGGAGCAGCCAGGGAAAGAAGAACCTCCAGAGAACTCTTATCATAGGAATGAAATTCAGGATATTCCATCAAGGCAATATACTGGGTAGGAACCAGATACGCATGGGTCACCTTTTCTTTCTCCACTAGCTCCAGAAATCCTTTAGGATGAAACTTCTTCATGATGACAACCGTTGCACCCACAAACAGGGCCGGAAGAACAAAAACCCAGGAACCGTTGTGATAAAGAGGGGTCGAGTTACAGATCACACTTTCAAAGTGGATGATAAACTCCCTCATATACGTCCAAACGAAAAGGCAGCGATGATCGTGACTATGAACGATCCCCTTGGGAAGTCCCGTTGTGCCGGAGGAGTAAATAACATTAAACAAATCTTCTGGAAAGATGGGAATTTCAGGATTTTTTCCCGAACAGGTTTCCATAATATGCGAATAGGAAATATACCCTGGAACCTCAGCAGATCCGGTACAAATGTAGTGATCCGGCTGAATCTTGGGAAGTCCTGCCTTCAAAGAATCCACTTCCCGGGTGAAAGCTTCGCCACAAATCAGTGCAACGCTATCTGAGTCGTCTAACATGAGCCTGAGGGATTCTCCTTTCACCATGGAATTTAAAAGAACCAGCACACCACCCGTTTTCAGCACCGCATAGATACTTTCAATCATTTCCACACCATTGGAATTCAGCACGGCTACCTTATCCCCTTTTTGAATTCCCTTATCTAAAAGGGCATGGGCCAGTCGGTTAATCCGATCATTAAGCTCTCCATAGGTCAACCTTCGATCTTCACAAACCAGAGCCAACTTGTCAGGATAATCCCGGGCCAGGCACTCCATCATTCTTGTCAAGCTTATAAAAGGCATGAGGTTTTCTCCTTATAGGGTCTTCCGGTTCAAAGGTAGCAGGTAACCCTGGATAAGTCTGCCCGGATCCTGTAAACAAATCGTCCATCGGCAACCGGGCATAACCGGATCAGTTTTGGCTAACTCGCCTCCTCTCCCCCCTCTGAGGTTTCCTTGCGGATCTTCGTTTTAAGTTGGCGCATCCCTCGGATCCAACGATCATAGTCATTGGCTTTACGACGGAAGTATTCGGCAACTTCAGGATGTGGAAGAATGAGGAAGCGTTCTTCGGCTAAACCTCTGACAACGACTTCGGCCACCTCTTCCGGCTCCAGGGCCCCTTCCAATAAAAAGCTTTCCCTTTTTCCATCTTCGCCGAGCAACATCCTGGTACGAACCCCTTGGGGACACAGGCAAGAAACCTTGATACCGGCATCGCCATAAACAATTGCCAACCACTCGGCAAAGGCAAGGGCAGCATGTTTGGTAACGGAGTAAGGAGCTGCCTCGATATGGGTTAGTAAACCGGCTGCGGAGATGGTTTGTAATAAATAACCCCCTCCAAGCGCCAACATGCCGGGTAGAACGGCTCGGGCTGCATAGACATGGGCCATTACGTTTACCTCCCAAATGCGCTGCCAGGCATCGTTGGGAACCTCTATACCGCCCGAAGCTCCCGCAATTCCTGCATTGGAGCAGAAGAGATCAATGGGTCCGTAGGTCTCTACAGCCCGCTTAACCAAACGAATTATATCTGCCTCAATACTTACATCGGTGATAACAGCTAAACCGTTGATTTCCCCGGCTACCTGGGTCGCACCTTCTCCGTCTAAATCAGCCACGACAATGCCGCGCGCACCTTCCGCTGCAAAGCGACGACACAACGCACGCCCAATGCCGTTGGCTCCTCCGGTTACTATAATGACTTTGTTTTGAAGATTCATACTTAATCCCGGACAATCGTTAATCAGGTATTAACAACTGCGCAGGGCTACGTGGTAGAATACTTTCTTAAATCAAATCCTGGTATATCTTTTTATTCCCTCCTCGTATAAGTCCCCTCCATAAATATCATTGATTACAATAGCCGGAAAATCCTCTACTTCCAGTCGACGGACGGCTTCTGGACCCAGGTCTTCATAGGCTACAAGTTCAGATTTCTTGATGGTGCGGGCAATCAGGGCCCCGGCCCCTCCAATGGCTCCAAAGTAAACAGCCTTATAGGTTTTCATGGCATCTTTAACCTCCTGGGAACGCCATCCCTTTCCAATAGTTCCCTTCAGACCTTTCTCTGCGATGAGTCGAGGGGTATAAGGATCCATTCGAGAACTGGTCGTAGGTCCGGCCGAGCCTATGACCTGTCCGGGTTTTTCAGGCGTGGGACCTACATAGTAAATAATTTGACCGCGTAGATCGATGGGAAGCTCTTCACCCTTATCCATCAATTCCATCATCCGCTTGTGCGCAGCATCACGGGCTGCATAAAGAATCCCCTGGATCAATACTTTATCTCCTGCTTTCAACCGGGCAAGGAGTTCCTCGGATAAAGGAGGGGTTATCTTAAGTATCTCGGACATATTTAAACCGATCGGTAAAACTCTACAATAGCCCGAACTAATCCGGGTATTGTATATTCAGAAGCCACAATATGGGGGGAAAGACCGAATTTTCTCACCGTTTCGGCGGTAATCGGTCCGATACAGGCCAGGAGGGTCCTTCCAAGGAGCCCGATCCTTTCACCTTCCTCGAAGAGATTTAGAAAGTTCCTAACTGTCGATGAGCTTGTGAAAGTAATCATATCCACCTCTTGAGCTTGCAAAAGCGCTCGGATTTGATCGGCAGAGTAGGGGGCTTGAATCGTTCGATAAGCCGTAACGACCTCGATTTCAACCCCCAGCTTTTTAAGCTGTTCTGGCAACAGATCCCGGGCTATTTCGGCCCGAGGAAGCAAAACACGCCGGCCTATTAACTCCTTTCCAAGGCCTGCCACGATGGCCTCGGCCCGATATTCATCGGGAATCCAGTGGACCTGAATACCCAGTTTTTCCAGGGCAGCCGCAGTTCCGGGACCGATGGTACATATCCGGATATCTTTTAAATTCCGGAGATCTTTTCCGTTGAAGGTTAAACGTTGGAGAAAGTATTTGACCCCATTTACACTGGTAAAGATAAGCCAGGTGTAATCTTCAAGCCGGGATATGGCCTGATCTAGTTTTTCCCAACTGGCCGGGGGCACAATTTCGATAACTGGAAACTCCAGGGGTTTTGCACCCTGCTCCTCGAGTAATTTAACCAGCATACCGGCCTGTTCTTGTGCCCTGGTCACTAAGATCCGTTTTCCCAATAACGGGCTAGATTTATCCCTCATAGCGTCCTATTTCTTTCAGCAAGGCTAACTTTCTTTCGTGGGCAGATTCGAAATCACCCTGTCTGAGTAGATCCAGGAGATCCGAATCGAGAATTTGATGGATGAGTTTTTTTCTGAGAAGAGGATCCTGAATGTGTCCCTGGATTTTTTCCCTCAATTCTCCCAGAACTTCCAAAAACAGTTGATATTCTTCTCCAAACTCATCCTCCCATTTTTTACGAATTTTCCCGGCCAGAGCCGGACTTTTCCCGCCTGTAGAGACACTCAGTAAGAGGTCCCCCCTTTTAACAAAAGCCGGCATAATAAAGTTACAGCACTCGGGGGAGTCCACCACATTAACCAAAAGATTCCTACGGAGGGCATCTCGATAGATCTGTCTGTTAACTTCGGACTGATCCGTCGCGGCTATCACCAAAAAGGCCTGGTCTAAATCCGATTCCTGGTATTTTTTTTGAAGGTATAATAACTTTTTCTTCTCGATCAGGTCTTTCAATCCGATGGTTACTTCAGGACTGACGATGGTTATTTCTGCTTGACAGGTTATCAGAGACCGAACTTTACGTTCGGCCACTTTTCCCCCTCCTATAACCAGGCATCTTCGACCTCTTAGATCCACGTGGATGGGGTAGTACGACATATTGTCTAAAACGCAGGGATGTAGGGACATGGAAACGCTGGGACTTGAGGGACGCAGAGATAGGGAGAAGTAAGGAAGTGTGGGAGGTATGGGAGTATGGAGGTATAGAAGTGGGAAGGTGGGGAGGAAGTGTAGTGTAAGAGCACAAATATACTCCCATACCCCCACACTCCCATACTCCTCTCCATCTCTATGGAAAGAAAACCTCGCGTGTCCGTGTCTCCACTTCCCTTCTACAAGCGTTGTCCGACGACTACTTTGACAACTTGAAGGTTTTTATCCCTTTTCACCACCAATTCAACAACTTCCCCGATGGGGGTATTGGCCACCAGACTTTTTAACTCCCTGGGGGAAGAGACTTTTCGATGATCATACTCAACGATAATATCTCCTCTTTGCAGCCCCCCTTCGTAAGCAGGGCTTCCTCGATAAACCTGGTTGATGAGAACCCCGTCCTCAGCCGGGACTTCGAAGGCTTCGGCCAGCTCAGGGGTTAGCGATTGAATTTCGATCCCCAGCCAGCCTCGAATGACCTGGCCTTTTTGAGCGATATCATCAATGACTTTTCGGATAATATTTGCCGGAATGGCAAAACCAATCCCTTCACTGTCTGGAATAATGGCGGTATTCATACCGATAGCCTCCCCTTTAATGTTGAGCAAGGGACCTCCACTGTTACCATAATTGATAGAGGCATCTGTTTGAATAAAATCTTCATAGGTTGTGATCCCCATGGATCGCCCTGTCCCACTTATAACTCCCACAGTGAGACTATGACTGAGCCCAAAAGGATTCCCGATGGCTACGACCCATTCCCCAACCCTTACAGACTTTGAGTTTCCTAAAAATAAAACCGGCAATTCTTCTAAAGCATTGACCTTGAGAAGGGCCAGATCGGTCTCCGAATCCGCCCCGATGAGGGTAGCTGTCAATTTTTTATTATCAAAAAGCGTGATAACGATCCGATCGGCATCCTCGATTACATGATAATTGGTGACGATGTAGCCCTTCCGATTAATAATAAACCCAGACCCCTGACTTCTGGGAAGAATCCATTTTTTCTTATCCCAGTTGGATGGTTTTGAATCCAACCAGTTCATGAAGAATTTCCCCCAGTCGGGGAGATAATCCACCAGGCTTTTTCCTTGAAGGCGCTCCCCTCTGACATTTACCACTGCCGGACTGGCTTTTTCAGCCATTTCTATAAAAATGGTCTCCAGTTGAGCCGTATGGAGATTTAAGTTTCCTGTCTCGAATATACTTCCCTTGTCTGAACCAGAAACATTCCTTAACCAAGAGGGTTTGATCAGATTATTATAGATAGAATAGAGAGAGAAAATCAATGCCAAACTTACAACGACTTTTCCAACATTTGCCATGGATCATCGGCCAGCTATCGCTTATCGTTTATCCTTCGCTAGGGGTTCTAAATGACCGATATCTGACAAAGGATAACGGATAGATGGTAAACGGTAACTAGTATTACACATTCAGCAGGTGCCCTAACTTTTTTCGCTTAGTTGTTAAATACTTTATGTTAGAGGCAGAGGGTTTTATCTCAATGGGAACTCTTTCGACTACTTTTAAATTGTATCCTTCCAGACCGACAATTTTCCTCGGATTGTTCGTAATCAAACGGATATTTTTTACCCCGAGATCAACCAACATTTGAGCGCCAATCCCATAATCTCGTAGGTCCGCCTTAAAACCCAGCTCTTCATTGGCCTCTACAGTGTCTCGCCCCTGATCTTGAAGTTCGTAAGCCTTTAACTTATTAGCCAAACCAATACCACGTCCTTCTTGTTGCATATAGATCAGGACGCCAGCCCCTTCTTGCTGAATCATCTGCATAGCCGTGTGTAGCTGTTCACCACAATCACAACGTTGCGATCCAAACACATCTCCCGTCAAACATTGAGAGTGAACCCTGACCAGAGTACTTTCCTTCGCTAAAATATCTCCATAAACCAAAGCAAGATGGGGTTGATGATCCAGTTCGTTTTGATAACAGATCGCTTTGAACGTACCATATGGGGTAGGAAGTTGAAGAGTTGCAACCCGACTCACAAACCGTTCCTGTTTTACACGAAATTTTATTAAATCTGCTATGGTAATGATTTTAAGATGATGTCGAGCCCGGAACTCCATGAGGTCGGGAAGTCGTGCTACAGTACCATCATCATTGAGGATACCACAGATGACTCCGGCAGGGTATAAGCCTGCCATTCGCGCCAAATCCACCGCCGCCTCTGGGCGTCCTGCTCTGCGTAAAACACCTCCTCTCCGAGCGAGTATGGGAAAGACATGACCGGGTCGAAGGAGATCCTTGGGTTTGGTGTTGGGATTAACGGCTGTCAGGATAGTTTTTGCACGGTCTGCGGCAGAAATGCCGGTTGTAATCCCTTGTTTTGCATCGATGGAAACGGTAAAGGCGGTCTTATCCACCGAAGTGCCCTCGGGAACCATTAAAGGAAGCTCCAATTCATTAAGCCGATCCCGGGTCATAGGTAAACAGACCAGTCCTCTTCCATAGGTCACCATAAAATTAATCAATTCGGGAGTTACCTTCTCTGCCGCACACACTAAATCTCCTTCATTCTCCGGCTCGCCATCGTCTATAACAATGACCAGCTTTCCAGCCCGAATGTCTTCTATTGCTTCTGGAATCATATCAAATTTATACTCGAACATGTAAGTAATATTTCATCATGTTTTTAGAGTTTGTCAATAGGGAAAGGTGTGAGGAAAAGATTACGTTGCATGACGGATAGCAAGCGTTCAGTATCTCTCTCAAAAAATTATAAAGAAATTATGAAATTTTCCTAGACATAAAAAATAACTTTGGTTACCATGGACTAGATGAGTTAATATTCTTATTCTGTTACTATCTATTTCACTTAAAAAGAGGTTTCAAAGTTGAAAACAATTCAAATCTTACTCATAGATGACGACCCGGGAGTTCGAGACGCCTTTTCAGCCTTATTGATAAGATGTGGGTATCGAGTATTTACGGCTGAAGATGGCCTCACGGCTTTGTCTTTCTTAAAAGAAAAGGAAGTGGATGTGATTCTCTGCGATGTGAAAATGCCTGGAATGGATGGAATAGAGGTTCTTAAGAAGGCAAAAGAGATTCATCCCGATACCCCTTTTATTATGGTTACTGCCCATGCTGCTGAAGAAGCTGCCATTGAAGCAACCCGATTAGGAGCTTTCGATTACGTTCTAAAACCCTCTAATATCCAGGATGTTGATCTGACCATTAAAAGAGCCCTGGAGAACCGCTATTTGGTCCTGGAAAATAAAAAATTGATGGAAGAGTTGAAAAGACTGAACCGAAGTCTGGAGGAAAAAGTTAAGCAAAGGACCATAGAACTCGAACAGGCTATGTCCAAATTGAGGGAAGCTTATCGAGAATTAGAAGAATTGGATAAAACCAAGTCTATTTTTGTCTCCATTGCGTCCCATGAGTTGAGAACGCCTTTGATGGTGATGGAGGGTTATGTAAAACTGGCTCTAGACGGTATAGGAGGCTCGTTGAATGAAGAGCAAAAACATCTGTTAGAACAGGCCTTAAAGGGTACGGACCGTCTTAAAGAAATTGTGAATAACCTGATAGATCTCTCTAAAGCAAATATCGGAGAGCTTACCATCAATCTACAAAATATCAATATTCGAGATGTTATCGATTATACCCTTGCAACCTTCCAACGAGCCGCCCAAGAAAGAAATATTTTGATCCGGGTTCATGATTTTGACCGTGTACCTATCGTACACGGAGACCCGGAAAGATTAAAGCAAGTATTTTTTCATCTTATCAGCAATGCCATCAAATTTACTCCGGATGGGGGTTGGATAGAGTTACGATGGAAAAACTCCCAGATCTCAAACAGTGAGGGCATATCCCAACCTGCCATAGAAATTCTGGTTAAAGATACGGGCATAGGTATCGATCCAAGGGAACAAAAGAAAATCTTCGAGCCCTTTTATGAAGTCGGGGACCCCTTACATCATAGTACCGATAAAACAAAGTTCATGGGGAGGGGAATCGGAATCGGCTTAACCATTGTAAAAAATATCATAGAAGGTCACGGGGGAATGGTATGGGTGGAAAGCGAAGGGGTAGGACATGGAAGCGAATTTCATGTGGTCCTACCGACTCTGGAGAAGTACCCAATCACCGAAATTCTTTAGAAGCCTTAATCCTAAAGCCTGACTCTTCTCTGGATGGAATTGACACCCCAAGATATGATCCTTCCAAATCACCGAAGTAAAGGATATTCCATACTCCGTGGTGGCTGCAATAATTTCAGGTTCCTCAGCATCTACATAATAGGAATGGACAAAATAGAAGTAGGATTGATCCTTAATCCCCTGAAAGATGGGAGCCGGTCGTCGGATGGTTATATTATTCCAGCCCATATGAGGAACTTTTAACGCCCCGGAAAATCGCTTTACCTTCCCTTTGAAAATATCCAAGCCCTTACAATTACCAAATTCTTCACTTTCGGTAAAGAGAAGTTGTAATCCCACACAAATTCCCAAAAAAGGTTTTCCCTTTTCGATCCATTGGTAGAGGGGCTGCACCAAATCTCGTTTGACCAGGTTATCCATGCAAACTTTAAAGGCTCCAACCCCCGGTAAAACCAATCCCGAGGCCATGGCTATAACCTGAGGATCACTGGTGATCACAGCCCGGTGACCAACCTTTTCGAATCCCTTTTGAACACTATGCAGATTGGCCATGCCATAATCTATGATGGCAATCATGGTCATAAAGCATAAACCAAAAGCCGGAAATCGGGAGTTAGGATTCTGGCCTTTGATCTTTAATTTCCTCCAATGCTTTACATAACAACCTGTTCTCTTCTGGAGTGCCAACTCCTATACGAAGACAATTAAAAAGAGGACCAGGCTTACTTAAGTTACGAACTAAGATGTCTCGCTTTATCAACTCTTGATGGAGAAATGCAGCGTCCATTTTAGTTCTAACTAAAATAAAATTGGCGTCGGATGGAAAAGGGTTCAGATAAGAAAAACCCCGTAAGATCTGGTAAAGCCTTTCCCTCTCCTGGATAAGTTGCATAACCTGCCGATCCAGATAGGTACGATTTTCCAAAATTAATTTGGCAGCGGCTTGTGAAAAAAGATTTAAATTGAAGGGAAGCCGGACCTTGTTGAATTGCCGAACCATCTTCTCATGGGCGATGAGGAACCCAACCCGTAATCCCGCAGCACCAATTTTAGAAAAAGTCCTCAAAATAATAAGATTCTCATAGTCAGACAAAAGAGGGAGAAAGGTTTTTTTGGAAAAATCAAAATAGGCTTCATCTATGACGACAACTCCCTGGGAAGCCTCGAGAATTTTTAATATTTTCTCCCGGGAGAAGCTATTTCCGGTAGGATTATTCGGATAACTCAAGAAGGTAATCCGGGGCTGATCGGAATCGATTCGTGCCAGCATTTTCTCTAAATTCAAATCAAAATCCGCTTCCAGAGGAATTTCTATGGGTTTCTGACCCAAGATCTGAGCCAAGATTTTATACATGGCAAAGGTAGGAGTGGGAATAAGAACACGACCCGAGTCCCCACCACATACCAGAAGTATCATCTGAATCAATTCATCAGAGCCGTTTCCCACCAAAATCATATCAGAATTTACGGAATTTTTCGAATCAGATAACCTTTCGGCTAAAACAGCCCTTAGTTCCCTTGCAGAAGGATCTGGATATCTGTTAAAAGGCAAGTTCTCTATGAGAGAAGCCATTTCTTTCCGAAGTTCAAGGGGAAAAGGAAAGGAATTTTCATTGGCATCCAATTTGATCTTACAAATCTCCTCTTCTGCATGATATGCCTCCAGGGCGATGATTTCACTCCGAATTAGATCATGTAATCTTCCCATGGGTTTTCTCAGTTAGAAGATACTTTCAAGATCTTTATTAAAAGGCGTAGTTGACATTATTACCATCTACTCTTATAATAAGAAGTTACCCTAGTCAAATAACATCTGCCCTTGAACCTGTCAAGGGATAAAATTTTAAGTTTTGGTCAGAAGCACAAAATGTAAAACTTAAAAGGTAGATTATTCTGCCTTTAGAGTTTACGTTTTGTGTTTTACCGATGCGAATTATATTATTTACGGGCAAAGGTGGCGTAGGAAAAACGAGTATCTCGGCAGCTTCCGCTTTGAGATCGGCCCAGGTGGGCCATAAAACCCTGGTGATGTCTTTAGATGCGGCCCATAGCCTTTCAGATTCCTTTGACTTAGACCAAAGGCTCCTGGATCATAAAAAGGGAGCTTTGATCCAGCTTGAGGAGAAACTGTGGTTGCAAGAAGTTGATGTACAGGAAGAAATTCAAAGGCATTGGGGAGAAGTTTATAAATACCTTGCCATGTTATTAAACACTTCTGGCTTAGATGAAATCCTGGCCGAAGAATTGGCGATTCTTCCCGGCATGGAAGAAGTCAGCTCTCTGCTTTACATCAATCAATACACCAGAGAAAAAGCATTTGATGTCATCATGCTAGACTGCGCCCCAACTGGAGAATCTTTGAGATTTATCAGTCTCCCCACGACCCTGGAATGGTATATGCGGAAAGTTTTTAAGGTTGAAAAAAATCTCATGAAGGTCATGCGACCGGTCATGTCAACCCTGTATTCTGTTCCATTGCCGGATGATAGCTATTTTGAATCTATTCAGTCTCTGTATGACAAATTAGAGGGAGTAGATAAATTACTGAATGATCCGGCTATCACAACGGTTCGTTTGATAACCAATCCTGAAAAAATCATCATCAAAGAGACCCAACGGGCTTTCATGTACTTTTGTCTCTATGGGCTTTGTATCGATGCCATTGTGGTCAATCGAATTCTACCCCCTCAGGTCTCCGACGAATACTTTACCCATTGGATGAATACCCAGGACCGCCACCTGAGTCAGTTAGAGGAGTATTTTACGCCCGTTCCCATCTGGAAGGTTAACCTTTTTAAAGATGAAATTGTAGGTAAGGAAGATCTGGTCCATCTGGCAGAAGCTCTGTATGCCGATAAAGATCCAACTCAGGTTTTCTATGCCGAGAGCCCTTATAAATTTCTAAAAGAGAACCGGCACTATCAAGTTCAGATTAAACTTCCTTTCGTCTCTAAAGCCGATATCGATTTAAGTAAAAGCGCCGATGAGCTTATTATTCGTATTGGAAATTTTAAGAAAAATATGGTTCTCCCCAGACGGATTGCCGGTGCGAAACCCTCTGGAGCCAGAGTTGAAGGAAATACTTTAACGGTCTTTTTTGAAACCCTGGAAGAATAGGAGTCAAAAGTCGGGGACCAGCAGAAAGGTCTGATTCCTGATTTTTGACTTCCGATGCCTGGATGTGTATCCTTTGCCAATTATCCGGTCTTCTCTTACAAGTATTGGGACGAAATTCGGAGTTTTCAATCCATATGAGAAAGGCAGAAATCGAAATTCTGGAGGGTATCAAAGCACTTATCGAAAAAAGGATTCAAGACCTTCAACGGGAAATTCAAAAGAAAGACTTTACGAAAATCACAATCCAGGAATAATCCCCATTTACCTGCCTGGACTAAACAGGAACCTTTCCAGAACTTCCAAGTTACCGTCCTACCCACAAGAAATATCGGCTCCCTTCTAGGGAGATATCGATTATTTCCTTCCTGCACATAATCTGGAGAGCCTTATCAGATTGGGAAAGTTTATTAGACCTTTACGTTGGCTTCCAGAACAGCGAATCAACAACTTTGGTTTATTGTCTAAACTCCCGAGGAGGTTTATGGGATAGATCAGTTTCTGGATTTGTACGGGCGGAAGGCCTTCCGCCCCTACTACAATTTTGGCTCCTTAGGTTCCGGATGAACCTGTGATCCTTGAGGTTGGATAACAGAGTTTTGGATTTTTTGCCCTTTCTGCACATGTTCCATTAGATTCTTTTCCACCTGTTCAACGAGTCTAGCAATCCCAGCTTCACCTTTAGCAAGGTGATACTTTTCTGCAAAATGGATCATTATACCCTTAAGGATTCCGATGAAACTCTCCAGAACTCCTTTTCCTTCGATGGCTACCGATTCAAAGGAAGGTACATTTCTAAAATTGAGTTTCTTCTCTAAGGTTTCAACCGATAAAATATCCGGTAAATCTCGTTTATTATATTGTAAAACCAGGGGAATTTCATGGATATTGATTGAATTTACGGCCAGGTTCTCGATCAAATTCTGAAAGCTTTCTATGTTATCGTTATAGCGGCTTACCCCAGAGTCTGCAACAAATACAATCCCATCGGCTCCCGTTAAAACCATACGTCGTGTAGAGTTATATTTTACCTGACCTGGAACCGTATAAACCTTCAAACGAAGTTCTATTCCCTTCCTTATTCCCAAATTAATGGGAAGTAAATCAAAAAATAAGGTTCGATCTGCCTCTGTTTCCAGGGAGAATAAATTACCGCGACTGGTGGGATCCAGGATTTTATGAAGGACTTGCAAATTCGTCGTTTTACCACCCAGGGAAGGTCCATAGTAAACAAGTTTTGCTATAATTTCCTTTGTGCTATAATTAAACTGTGCCATAGTTGCATCCTGCAGGCTAAGGATTGGTGAAGTTTTGTGAGTTATCAGGTCGTTTATTTATAAAATTTTTACTCTATTTCTGTACTTCTTCTGGACTTTACCAAATAAACTTGCAATTTTTAGACCTGGAAGATTTCTTCAAGGATTGCTCTCGCACTGTATAAAAGTGACGGGGTATTGTCAAGGGTTTTTCCATCAGGGGCCTCATTCCAGCTCTGGGCGATCAGATCCGGAATTTGGTACTGTCTCAGGATAAATATCCTGATGCAATGACGAGAAAAGAACCTGGAACAAACTATCTGGAAAGGGAGGGGTGTAAAGCCATGGGAGCGCTCCTTCCCAACTATCTCTCAGATGACCTGTCCGTCCATTGCAACAACCCTTCAAGGGGGTTATATTAAATTAGGTCATAGCAGAAGGAGATAGCCTAAATTATAAACCTTTATGACAATTTTTGGACGGTCCGAGAAGGGCGGGTTTGAAACCCGCTTCTATATTCTTGCGAAAACGATAGAAGAAGTCTTTCGGTTATTTAGGACCGTTTACAGATCAAAAAACGAGGTTTTGATTTTTGCGTAAATACTTAAAAAAAATTTCATTGGCTTTCCTCTCCGGTATCCTCCTGGTGCTTATATTTCCTAAGTTTAACCTGGAGTTACTCGCCTGGATTGCTTTAATTCCTCTTTTGTACGCTATCCAGGAAGAGAGCTTGAAAAACACGTTTTGGTTGGGATGGCTAGCCGGAGTAACTTATTATTTAGGATCTTTATACTGGATTACCGTGACCATGGTCCGGTATGGAGGGATTAATCTTCCTTCCAGTATAGGGATCTTGCTATTGCTGGCCGTATATCTGGCCCTTTATGTAGGCCTTTTTACCTTGATCATCCAATACCTACAGGGAAAAAAAGCCGGAATGAATTCTTTTCTCCTTCGATGGCCGCTAGGCCGGGCAGGTTCAAGGCAGGGTTTGATATCGACCCTTCCCATAGCTATCTCCGCTCCGATAGTCTGGACTGCTCTGGAGTATATTCGATCCTTTTTCTTTATTGGATTTCCCTGGAATAACCTGGGGTATTCTCAATTTCTCATGAGTCCTGTGGTACAGATTGCCGAGTTTACCGGGGTATACGGGGTTTCGTTTTTGATCGTTCTTATAAACGTAACGCTTTATACCCTCTTTTTCTCCCAGGAGTCTCAAGTTTTTAAAGGAAAGCTCCTTGTATTTAGCTCTCTGGGTTTGATTCTAACTCTGAGCTATGGTTTTTATGTGTTAGCCCATCCTGGAGTTTCTAAAGAGGCTCTTACGGCTACTGTGGTACAGGGGAATATTGATCAGGGTATTAAATGGAATCCTCGCTATCAGGAGCAGGTTTTTGAAACCTATGAAAGGCTTTCTCTACAGTCACTATCTCAAAAACCGGATTTAATAGTCTGGCCTGAAACTGCGGTTCCTTTTTTCTTTAATTTTGATCCCCCCAGGCGGGAAGAATTAATCCGACTGGTTCGGGAAATGAAAGTCCATTTAGTTTTTGGGGGCATAGATGCCAGGCCAGGTCGTAGGGGTCAAGACTACGTTTATTTAAACAGCGCTTTTTTCTTATCTCCAGAGGGAAAACTCTTAGATAAATACGATAAGATCGAGCTGGTCCCCTTTGGGGAATATGTACCTTATCAAAAGGTTTTTTTCTTCGTAGATAAAATCACTAAGGCCGTGGGAGAGTTGGAACCTGGAAGAGAGTATAAGGTTATGGCGTTGGGAAATCACAAGTTTGGCGTGGTTATTTGTTTTGAAGTAATTTTTCCAAATCTGGTAAGGAAATTTATTGACAGAGGAGCTAATTTTATGGTTAATATAACCAACGATGCCTGGTTTGGCCGAACGGCAGGTCCTTATCAACATATGGCGATGGTGACCTTCCGTTCCATTGAGAATCGGATTCCTATAATTCGGGCCGCAAATACAGGCATATCCAGCTTTGTAGATCCCTATGGTCGTATTATAGCCAGTACCGATCTTTTTGTAGAAACTGCCTTAACGCATAACATCTTCCCAGGTAACTCTAGGACTTTCTATACCCGATTCGGAGATATTTTTGCTTATATCTGCTTGGGTCTATTTTTTGGGTTTCTGGGTAGCAACTATTTTGCCACCCGGACACAAAGATTTGAAGATAGAAGATCGAAGTAGAGGGTTGAAGAGAGTTAAATAGGCTTTAATCTTCCGCTTTCCATCTTAATCTCTTGCTGTCTGGATGGCAAAAATATTACTTAAAAGTAACTATGGAGTTGAAGGTAGAAGAACTTAGAGAGAAGTTTTCAAAATTGGTTGAAAAATTGACTTTTATTCGGGACTGTCTTTGACATTTCAGGGAAAGAACGGCAAATTGCCGAACTAGAGAAGAAAATGATTGAATCGGGTTTCTGGGACGATAATGAAAAAGCCCAAAAAGTGCTTCAAGAGCACAAATCTTTACAGAAAACCTTAGAGACCTGGAAGGAGTTGGTCCAACAGCGGGACGATTTAGAGGTCTTGTTGGAGTTGGCCGAAGAGGATACTTCGATTCTGCCCGAAATTGAGGAGCGACTAAACACGTTGGCCCGAGAGTTATCGGCCATAGAATTCCAGCAGATGTTCAGTGGAGAACATGACAAAAGTAATGCCATTCTATCCATTAACTCTGGGGCCGGGGGCACGGAATCTCAAGACTGGGCACAGATACTGATGCGAATGTATCTGCGCTGGTGCGAACGAAAGGGGTTCGAAGCAAAAATTGTAGATATCTTACCGGGTGAAGAAGCCGGAATCAAGAATGCAACCATCACGGTTAATGGAGACTACGCCTATGGATATCTCAAGTCCGAGAGTGGAGTTCATCGCCTCATTCGCCTCTCTCCTTTTGATGCCAATCATCGTAGACATACTTCCTTTGCCTCTGTATTTGTATTTCCTGAGATAGATGAAACCATTAACTTAAATATTAGGGAGGAAGATCTTCGCATAGACACGTATCGATCCAGTGGAGCGGGGGGACAGCATGTGAATGTGACAGATTCGGCGGTTCGCATTACGCATCTTCCGACAGGTATTGTGGTCCAATGTCAGAATGAAAGATCCCAGCATAGAAATCGAGAGATGGCCATGAAAATTTTAAAGGCCCGTCTATATGAAATCTATGAACAAGAACGAAAAGAAGAACTGGAAAAGATTCAGGGTGAAAAGAAAAAAATAGCCTGGGGGAGCCAGATTCGCTCCTATGTGCTTCATCCTTATCAACTGGTAAAGGACCATCGAACCAATCTGGAAACAAGCAATGTGCAAGGGGTCCTGGATGGGGAAATCGATGAGTTTATTAAGGCTTATCTATTGAACAATTAGCAATGAATCATGAACAATGACGAAATCGGCTAATGGATCATTGGACATTGGTCATTGTTTTTGAAAATGTCTGAGGTTAGCGATCAGATTTTACAACGGCGGAAAAAGCTAGAAGAGTTAAGAGCATCGGGAATTAATCCCTATGTAAACAAATTTACTATCTCCCATTGGGTTTCTCAAATTGTCCAAAGTTATGGAAATCTCTCTGGAAGTGAACTGGAATCCATTCCGGAGATCATTACCGCCGGGCGGATCATGTCTTTACGAATCCATGGAAAGAACACCTTTGCCCATATCCGAAGTGGAGAGGCCCAGATCCAGATTTATGTTCGTACCGACAGGATAGGTCCAGAAGCTTACGAGCGCTTTACTACCTTCGATATCGGAGATTTTATTGGAGTTCGAGGAACCCTTTTTCGTACCAAAACCGGAGAGCTGACCATCCTGGTTTCGGAAGTGAAACTTCTTTCTAAATCCCTTCGCCCCCTTCCCGAGAAGTGGCATGGATTGAGAGATGTAGAGCTAAGATATCGGCAACGGTATGTGGATTTAATTGCCAATCCGGAAGTCCGGGAAATTTTTAAAAAACGAACTGCGATTATTCAAGCCCTACGGACCTTTCTGAATGAGAGGGGATTTTTGGAAGTAGAAACCCCCATGATGCATCCCATTGCCGGAGGGGCTGCAGCCCGGCCTTTTGTAACCCATCATAATGCCCTAAACATGGATCTTTATCTCCGTATTGCGCCAGAACTCTACTTAAAACGGTTGGTTGTAGGAGGTTTTGAGAGGGTTTATGAAATCAACCGTAACTTTCGTAACGAGGGCATTTCTACCGAACATAACCCCGAGTTTACCATGCTGGAGTTTTATATGGCCTATGCAGACTATCGAGATCTCATGAAATTTTCAGAGGAGATGTTGAACTATGTAGCGGAAAAGGTTTTAGGTTCTAACCAGTTGGTTTACCAGGGTCAACCCATTAACCTCTCTCCCCCATGGACCGTGTTATCCCTTAAAGAAGCCATCGCTCAACATTATGATGGAATTTCAATCCAAGATTTAGAAAATGAAGAAAAAATAAAAGAGATTGCCCAAAAACTGGGTATTCCCACGACAAAGATGACCCCGGCCAAACTCTTACTGAAAATATTTGATGTGGTCGTACAGCCCAGGTTGATTCAACCTACCTTTATCATCGATTTTCCTATAGAAGTTTCACCCTTATCCAAGGCTAAAGAAGATAACCCGGAAGTCGCGGAGCGGTTTGAGCTATTTATCGCAGGGAAGGAAGTGGCCAATGCATTTACCGAGCTGAATGACCCCATTGATCAGCGGGAACGGTTTGAACGGCAGGTTCGAGAGAGAGAGGCCGGAGACGAGGAAGCCCATCGAATGGATGAAGATTATATCCGGGCCCTTGAATACGGAATGCCCCCAACCGCCGGAGAGGGCGTAGGGGTTGATCGTCTGGTCATGTTACTGACCAATTCGGGTTCTATCCGGGAGGTTATTCTCTTCCCCTTGCTAAAGCAGGAAACCTGATCCTACCAATCAGCGGGTTACAGCGGGCAAGGGATAAGAGGTGGCAAACAACAAATCTTGGACAATCAGCAACAGATCATCGATACCAGACTTCGAGAAAAATTAGAAAAATATAAAAAATCCAGGAAAAGGAGAATCCTGGCAGGTTCTTATGAACTGTTCATCGGGATCCGTTATTTAAAAGCCAGGCGGAAGCAAATGTTTATTTCCCTGACCAGCATCATTTCCATCGGTGGCGTTATGCTGGGGGTTATGGCATTGATTATCGTTTTGGCGGTCATGACCGGGTTTGAGGACGATTTGAGAAATAAGATCCTGGGGACTAACTCCCATGCGGTGATTCTCAAGCGGAGCAATACCGGCATGGAAAACTATGCAGAGGTTATCGAGAAAGTAAAAACAGTACCGGATGTTAAGGCTGCCGCTCCTTTTATTTTCAGCCAGGTTATGATCAATTCTGATACCAATGTAGCCGGTGTGGTCATTCGGGGGATAGATCCAGATTCTGAATCTGGTGTAACCGATCTGGCTAAAAATATGATCGAAGGCTCCCTGAGTCTGTTAAAGGAGCAGTATGATAATCCAGAATCTGAAACGGGACCTAAAAGAGACGCTATTATCATCGGTCTTGAACTGGCCAGGTTATTAGGCGTGATTGTGGGAGATAATGTTACCGTGGTTTCTCCGACCGGAACCCAACTCCCCTCAGGGCCTGTTCCTAAATTAAAAAAATTTCGTGTGGTTGGGATTTTTTACTCGGGAATGTTCGAGTATGATTCAAGTTTGGTTTATATTTCCTTGACAGCCGCCCAGAAGTTCTTTAATATGAAGGATTCTGTAACCGGTGTGGAAATTAAAGTCAGTGACATCTACGAAGCTCCTCGTATTGCAGATCAAATTCAGGAGGTTCTGGGGGCCGGATATGTGGTCCGGGATTGGGCCGAAATGAATCGGAATCTTTTCTCGGCCCTTAAGTTAGAGAAAATCGCCATGTTCATTATCCTGGTTTTGATCGTCCTGGTGGCAGCGTTTAATATAGCCAGTACTCTCATTATGATGGTTATGGAAAAAAATAAAGATATTGCTATCTTAAAATCTATGGGAGCTACTTCGAAGAGTATTATGAAAATTTTTGTAACAGAAGGACTTACCATTGGGTTCGTTGGAACGCTCCTGGGATGCATTTTTGGTTTTTTGATCTGTTGGATAGCAGATACCTATAAACTGATTAAATTGCAAGGGGATGTTTATTACCTGGATCATCTTCCTTTTAAAATGACGGCGTTGGATTTTGTTTTGGTAGCTACCATGTCGATTTTGATCTGTCTTTTAGCTACGGTTTATCCAGCCTGGCAGGCTTCAAAATTAGATCCGGTAGTAGCCCTGAGATACGAATGAGAAGAGTTTCTCCTAAAGGCGCAAAGATCGTCAGATCTTTTATTCTTTGCATAGGCTTTAAGAGATTCAAGGCGGACTTTGTGCCTTTATGAGGAAAAAGTAGTTGAATACGATTATTGTTGAAACTAGAAACTTACATAAATCCTTTGAAACGGGTTCTGAGATCCTGCATGTCCTGAAAGGCGTAGATTTAAAAATAACCCAGGGAGAGATGGTAGCTATTGTAGGTAACTCAGGGGCTGGGAAAAGTACGCTGCTCCATATTTTAGGAGCTTTAGACCGACCCACCTCCGGGGAGGTTCTTTATAGAGGATTCGATATTTTTAGCCTCTCCGAGGAGCAACTGGCCGAGTTCCGGAATAAGAATATCGGATTTGTCTTTCAGTTTCATCACCTGTTACCCGAATTTAATACGCTGGAGAATGTCATGATGCCCCTCCTTATTCGTGGAACTACCCCTGATCTTGCAGCCGAAAAAGCTTTTAAACTTTTATCGGAAGTGGGTTTGGAAGATAGGCTGGAGCATAAACCGGGGGAACTTTCCGGAGGAGAACAACAAAGAGTGGCGATAGCCAGAGCCATCGTTACCGAACCGATGATCGTTTTAGCCGATGAACCCACCGGAAACTTAGACATGAAAACGGCGTCTTTGGTTGGGGAACTCCTTAAATATTTAAACGAAGAGAAAGGGATCTCATTTGTTATTGTAACGCACAATGAAAAGTTAGCTAAACTGGCTCAAAGGGTTATTAAACTTATTGATGGAACCATAGGAAACTAGAAGCTAAGGGATAAAATAGTCTGATTTTAGACCCCTAACTTCGAGCCTCTACCCCTTTAAAAGAACATGTTATGTGAAAATTGCCAGAAAAATCTGGCCGGTTTATTTATTAAAACCTTTTTGGAGGAAGAGGTTGAAGAAATTAAATTATGTTATGGATGTGCTAAGGAGATCGGTTTATTGGAAGGTTCCTCCTCCAAGGACTCTCCTTCTATCACGCTATGGATGGTAGGACTCAAGACTCCTCTTCAAGAGAACGTTGCTTCAAGAAGATGTCTCAACTGCGGATTATCTTTGGCGAAGTTCGTTGAGGCTCATAAATTTGGATGTAGTGAATGCTATATCATATTTGCAGAATATCTGGATGATTTGTTTCTAAGGCTTCAGGGGACTACGCAGCACGTAGAGGAAGATTTACGCCTTCTCAAAGCAGAAGATACCTTGATTTCATCCCAATTAGTACGATTATATAAAAAACTTAAGGAAGCCGTTAAAGGCGAAAATTATGAAGAAGCCGCGAAGCTAAGGGATAAGATTTTAAGTTTAAAGAACACAGCCAGATCATCGTAAGTAAGAACTTTAGTTGTTGCTACAACAACTAAAATGAGGAGCACAAAGAGGCACCTTTTGCAAACAAATCGTTATTCTTCCATTATCCAAGAATTCGAGACCTGGATTAAGGAATCGGCTCCTAAATCTAAGTATGTAGTCAGCTCTCGAGTGCGATTAGCTCGGAACCTATCTCTATATCCTTTTCCTCAAATAGCCCATCGGAAAGATCTAAAAAAAGTAGCCGAGCTTATCCTGGAAGCTATTCATCAGAGCCGAACGCTAAAGAATTACGTAATTTTTCCAATGGAACACCTCTCAGAAGTAGATCGCCAGCTTTTAAGGGAGAAACATCTCATCAGTTTTCAACAATCCCTGGGAGAAGAAGCCAGATGGGCGGTCATTACTAGGGATGATTTAACCTCCTTGATGATCAATGAGGAAGATCATCTTCGCCTCCAAAATATCCAGTACGGCTTCCAATTGAGAGCAAGCTGGCAGAGGGTTAAGGCCATTGATTTGGAACTCCAAAGCCTTCTGGACTTTGCTTATGATGAAAAATGGGGATTTCTAACCGCCTGTCCTACCAATACAGGAACCGGAATGCGGGCTTCTGTTATGATGTTTCTGCCAGGGCTTGTACTTTCCCGTAAGATCAAAAAAGTTCTCAAGGAATTAACAAATTTCGGTTTTGCAGTCCGGGGAACTTATGGAGAAGGTAGTGAGGCCAGGGGGTATCTTTTTCAGATTTCAAACCAAATCACTTTAGGTCGAACAGAAAGTGAAATCCTAAAGACCCTTGAAAAAACCTCTCAAATCATAGCTATGCGAGAAAGATTCGCTCGTCGATATCTTCTGGAAAAATCCGGAAGGGAGTTAGAGGCTAAAATTATCCTGGCCGTTCGAGACCTGAAAGAGCGTAAAAAACTGAGTTTAAGCGAAAGCCTCCATGCTCTATCTCTGGTCCGTTTAGGGATTTGCTTAAAAATTGTAGGGGGAATTTCCTTATCGACCATTGACGAGCTTTTCATTCTTGTACAGCCCGCCCATATTATCACGTATAAGCTTTTTAAGAAAAAGCAAAGTTCAGAGGTTGCTCGTGCAGATTTGATCCGTCAGTATCTCATGGCCTGTAGTACTTAAGGAATGATGAGAGAGGAGGAGCATGGGAGAGAAGAAGTTGTTTTTCCATTCTCCCGCCTTCTTGGTCCCTCTCTCAGAGAGAATCCAACCGAATCATGACGAGAAAGTTGGTTTTACTGAGCCTTATAAGTTTTCTATATTTTTATTTCGTACCTTACAGTGGTGGGGCCGAACAACCGGTGGTAAAAAAAATTTTGATCACCGGAAATACCACCGTGGAAGAGGATACGATCCGCCATAACCTGACAACTCAAGTGGATAGTCCTTACAATCCGGACCAGATAACCCGAGATATTCAGAAGATTTATGATATCGGGCTATTTAGCGATGTGGTCGTGGATGTAGAACCCGTTGAAGGAGGGGTTCAGGTTACTTTCAAAGTAACCGAAAGACCTACCATTGGAACCGTAGAGATTAGAGGAAATGAAGAGGTGAAAAAAGAGGATCTTAAGGATGCTCTGGTGGTGAGTCCCCACGCTATTTTTGATCCGCTTAAATTAAGGGATACTGTTCAAAAGCTCAGGGATGTTTATCGCAAAAAAGGGTATTACAACGTGGAGATCAATCCCATTGTTAAACCAGATCCTAAGGATCCTGAAGAGAAGGTAAATATCACCTTTCAAATCCAAGAAGGCAAGAAACTAAGGGTCGAAAAGGTTTCCTTTGAAGGAAACAAGGCTTTCTCCGACAAACAATTAGTCGATCAGTTAGGGACAAAACCCTATGGTTTTTTCTCATTTCTTACAGGATCCGGAAAGTTCGATGAAGAGGTACTCAAAGCCGACCTGGATCGGATTGTAGCCTTTTATGCCGACCATGGATATATCGATGCCCGGGTCGTAGATTACAAATTAGATTTTCGGAATAACAAAGAAAAGCTTTTTATAAAGATCTTCGTGGATGAAGGGGAACAATTCAAAGTAGGAAAGGTAGAGATTAAAGGAAACACGGTTTTTTCTGAGCAAGAAATTCGGGAGAAAATGAAAGTCAAAGAAGGAGATATCTTTAGCCGTTCGGTTATCCGAAAGGATATCACGGCCATTTCGGATCTCTATGCCCAAAAAGGATATGTAACCCCCATTTCCGGAGATACCAAAGGAAAGCTTCAAATTACCCCTTTAACCTCTGTAGATCGAACTCAGAAGGTTGTTAATCTGACTTTGGATATTAAAGAGGGGGTTCCTCATACTTTGGGACGGATCACCATTGTTGGAAACCGAACAACCCGAGATTATGTTATCCGAAGAGAACTTCGGCTTAGAGAGGGAGAACCTTTTGACAGTGTGAAACTCAAGCGAAGCCGACAGCGTGTCATTAATTTAGGATTTTTTGATGAAGCTAAATTTGACGTCAGTGAAGGGGAAGAAGAAGATACGGTTAATCTCAATATCTATGTTAAAGAGCGGTCTACAGGATCTTTTACGGTAGGCGGAGGCTTTAGTTCTCTGGATAAGTTGGTTGCTTCCTTTGGTTTAAGTCAAAGTAATCTTTTTGGTTTAGCCCATCAGGTTAATTTTTCAGCAACAGTGGGTGGAAAATCCCAAAGATTTAATTTAAATTATACCGTCCCCAGGTTTTTGAACTCACTGTTTGTCACGGGAGTGGATGCGTTTAGCCTGAGAAGGGAGTACGATGACTTCACTTCAGATGAGCGCGGAGGGGGCCTTCGCATAGGACGACCCCTGACCGAATATATCAGTGGAACATTTCGATACAAGTATGAGAGGGTGGATATTTCCGATGTAGCTCCCACAGCCTCCTCCATCCTTTTAAACTCACAAGGCGTGACAAGGACCAGCTCTCTGGCTTTTAATATGGTTCGTAACTCCATTAACAATATCCTGAATCCTACCAAGGGGGGGAGATTAAGTGGAACCTTTGAAATAGCTGGAGGAATTTTACAGGGGGACAGTGATTTCTATAAGTTTATCACCGATAATAGTTGGTATTTCCCCGTATTGTCCTCGGATATGGCGCTACATCTCAGAGGAGAATTTGGCTTCGTAGGCCCCTACGGGAACGATAAGGAAGTTCCCATTTTTGAGCGTTTCTTTGGAGGTGGTGCCAACGATGTGCGAGGATATAGAGAAAGATCTATCGGGCCCAAGGATCAAAATGGTGATGTAATAGGTGGAAATGAAAAAGTTCTTCTCACCACCGAATTGATTGTCCCTATTATCAAAGGTCTAAAGGGGGTTCTGTTCTTTGATGCAGGAAGTACGTTTGGTTCTGATTTAGAAAACGTGACCGATGAGGATTTTGATTTACGGGCAGGAACAGGACTGGGGATAAGATTTTTTAGTCCCTTGGGACCGATCAGTCTAGACTGGGGTTACAAAGTAAACCGCAGGTCCGGGGAATCTCCTAGTGAAGTCCATTTTGGTGTCGGAAGAACATTTTGATATCTGTGGTCCGTTGTCCGTGGTCCGTCGTGGATTGTCCGGCTTAGTTAGCCTGAACAGACAAAAACAACGGACCACAGACAACGGACCACAGACAAATGGATAATGATAAGACCCTTATTTTTTAGTCTGGTTCTAACTTTACTTATTAGTTCGACCGGTATAGCTCAAACACCTGTAAAGCTCGGCTATGTGGATTTACAAAAAGTCTTGGACGAATCCATAGAAGGGAAACGTGTTAAAGATGAGATCAGCAAGGAATTTGAAGGGAAGAAGAAAGAACTTGAAAAGATGCAAGCAGACTTGAATAACCTGAAAGAGGATTACAAAAAGAGTTATAACCTCCTCAAGCCGGAGGCTAGAAAAGAAAAAGAGGATCTGATTGAAAGCAAGGAAAAAGAGCTTAAAAGAGCGGTTTCAGATTTTCGAGAGGATATTAAAAAGAAAGAACAATCTTTCAGTGATCAGATCATCAAAGAGATTGTGGAGATTGTAAAAAAACTCGGAGAGAAGCAAGGTTACACCTTGATTTTAGAAAAAAATTTTAGTTCCATTATTTATGGCGCTCAAAATGCGGACCTCACCAACGCCGTTCTCCAGGAATATAATCAAAGCAAGCAACAAACCACGAAGAGGTAGAAGAAAAACTCCAAGACGTAAAGCGTAAAACGTAATACCTGATTGATGAGATATGATATGTTAGGTATTATGTTTTATGCATTACGTACTCGATGCGTTTAAGCGACATAGCCCAATTTTTAGGGGGAGAGTTAGAAGGGGAAGGTGACCTGGAAATTAAAGGGGTCAATACCCTGGAAGAAAGTCAACCGGGGGATATTACTTTTCTTGCCAATCCTAAATACAAAGCCAAGCTCCATACTACCCGGGCGTCTGCCGTTATCGTCAATAGAGAAATTTTTACAGATCGCCTGGCCCTGATAAGGGTCGATAATCCTTATCTGGCATTTGCCAGAATTATTCCCCTATTTTCTGAAATAGAACCTCCTCCCCCTGGGATTCATCCCAGTTTCGTAACAGGTGAGGAAGTTCAGATAGGTCAGAACTGTTCGATCCTGCCCTACGTGGTAGTTGGGAATCGGGTGAAGATAGGAGACCGAACCGTCCTTTACTCTGGGGTCTATATAGGAAATGATGTTACGATTGGAAACGATGTGGTTATTTACCCCCATGTAACCATTATGCATGGGGTCCAGATCGGTAACAGGGTTATTATCCATAGTGGAGCCGTTATTGGAAGCGATGGATTTGGTTTTGTACCTCAAGCAGAGACTTACCAGAAAATCCCACAGATAGGAACCGTTCTCATCGAAGATGATGTGGAGATTGGAGCCAATGTGACTATTGATCGCGCCACTTTGGGAAAAACCCACATTCAACGAGGAGTTAAAATCGATAACCTGGTCCAAATCGCCCACAACGTTGTTATTGGGGAGAATTCTATTATTGTAGCCCAGGTTGGGATCTCTGGGAGTACCCAGGTAGGACGTAATGTTACCCTTGCAGGGCAGGTTGGGTTAGTCGGTCATATCAAAATAGGAGACTATGTCAAAATAGGCGCTCAATCTGGAGTCACGAAATCCATTCCATCCCATGCCGTTGTTTCCGGAAGTCCGGCTGTAGACCATCTTTTATGGAAAAAATCTCAAGTGAGCCTTCTTAAACTCCCCGAGTTGATTCAAAGGGTTCGTGATTTAGAGCGCAGGGTCGAGGAACTTGAAAGAGGCAAATCATAGCCAATTATCCTAATTTGCTTTTAAAGGTAGAAAAAAGAGTAGTAGGGCGGAGTTATGTTCCTGCTTCTTCGGCTGCCGTCTTTCTGGAATTCAGAATAGGCTCCAAGCGGCCCTACCGTTTTCTTCCTGCTTATCGATGCTCGATATCAAAGAAATTCAACAAATTCTTCCACACCGCTATCCGTTCCTTCTGGTAGATAAAATTGTGACTTTAGAAGAAAATAAGATTGTCGGTATTAAGAATGTAACCATTAATGAACCCTTTTTCCAGGGACATTTTCCAGGAACACCTATCATGCCAGGGGTTTTAGTTATTGAAGCTATGGCTCAAGTAGGAGCAGTCCTTTTCCTAAGGATGAACGAACATAAGAATAAATTGGCTTATTTTACCGGAATAGATAAAGCGAAATTTAGAAAACCTGTGGTACCAGGAGATCAACTGAGAATGGAACTGGAAGTTCTTAAAGTCAGTAGCCGGATCTGTAAGATGAGAGGAAAAGCTTTCGTGGATGAGACTTTGGTGGTGGAAGCGGAGTTGCTTTCAGCTCTGGTTGATAAAAAGTAAGGATTAAAAGGTAAGGTATAGGAACAAGTAGCCTAGGCGGAAAGGTGAAAGTCAGGGTCCTTGCCTTCTTAGACCTGAGACTTTTTAACCTGAGAGAGATGGATATACACAAGTTTGCTATTGTACATGAGAAAGCTAAGTTAGGAAAAAATGTTACGGTAGGACCTTTTTCTATTATCGGGGAAAATGTTAAGATAGGAGCTGGAAGCAAAATAGGCGCCCATGTTGTGATAGAGGGCTGGACGGAGATTGGAGAAAATTGTGAATTCTATACAGGTGCGGTGATCGGGGCTATCCCTCAGGATCTTAAATTCGCAGGAGAAAAAACCATTGTAAAAATCGGAAACCACTCCATTTTTCGAGAGTACGTAACCGTTAATCGAGGAACAGGAGCCGGAGGAGGACAAACCATTATCGGAGATAATTGTCTTCTAATGGCCTATACTCATATCGCCCACGACTGTATTATCGGAAATAACGTCATATTCGGTAATGCCGCTAATCTGGCCGGGCATATTGAAGTAGGGGATTTTGCCATTATCGGGGGCTTAACTGGAATTCATCAATTTGTCCGAATCGGTGCTTACTCGATTATCGGAGGATGCTCGGCGGTTACCCAGGACATTATTCCCTTTGCAAAAGCCGCCGGGAACCGTCCCAATAGACTGTATGGGTTGAATATCGTCGGATTGAAACGACATAACTTCTCTCCGGAGGCGATACGAAATCTTCAAAAAGCTTATCGAATCCTATTCCGGTCCAATTTGAATCTCTCGCAAGCCATCCTCAAAATTGAGGAAGAAATCCGGGATTCGGCTGAAGTCAATCAAATCATTAATTTTACCAAATACTCCAAACGGGGAATCTGTAAACATAAACCGGATAATGCTGAATTCGAGGAATGAGGGAAAGTAGAAAGGTATCCAGGAGAGAAAGGGAGTAGGGGCGTAAGGCCTTACGCCCCTACTCCCTTTCTCTCAATTTACCTTTAGAAGGACCGACGACAGGGGCCTATTTGCCAGACTTCCTGAGAGGATACCCCGAAAAGCCCTCTTTTTCCATTTTTCCTCCCTGTATTTTCAATTCTCTACCACCTGAACCTGCAAACCTTCCTTGTCTACCTCTAAAACCAGAACATCGCATTCAATTCCATAGGATTGAAATACGGCTTTCATAACTTCCCCAATCTGGGCTTCTTTATCTGTGGCCAGGGCTAAAATGGCCGAACCTGCTCCACTCAAAGCACATCCTTTAGCTCCTGCTTTCAAGGCGGCTTCAAGAACTTCCGGTAAAGGTTTAATGAGGTTTTTTCGATAAATCTGATGGACTCGGTCCTCCATAGCAAAGCTCAAAAAATCAATATGACCCGTGAGAAGAGCCGCCACCAATATGGCTGTTCGGCTTGTATTAAAAAGAACATCCTGAAAGGGTATTTTATCCGGAAGGCATTTTCGAGCTTCTTCGGTAGAAATATAAAAATCCGGTATGGCCAGAACTACCCGAAGACGGGCCGGGAAATCACACCTTATAAACTTAACTCCTGTTTCGGTCAAACAAGACACAGTAAATCCGCCATAGAAGGCCGGGATTACATTATCCGGGTGCCCTTCTAATTTAATGGCGAAATCGACAATATCCTCCTCTGTTAAAGGATTTCCAAGTAAGAAATTGGCCCCTACCAGTCCGGCTAACCGGGCGGTTGCGCTTCCTCCGAGCCCCCCTGAAGTGGGAATAGAACTTCGGATGAGAATTTTAAACCTGTAATCGGCCCCCCCTACTCTATTTACCAGTAATTGAGCAGATTGATAGACCAGATTCTCCTCATTCTCAGGATATACACCTTTTCCCTTCCCTATTATCTGCACCTGGGGTTCTCCTTCGGTTAAGGTGATTTCATAAATATTATAAAGGGTTAAAGCAAGTCCTAAGGTATCCATTCCCGGACCCAGATTACTTGTAGAAGCAGGTACTTTTATAATAATTTTCTTCTCTTTCATCCTCATAAGACCCTATCTCCAGAGGGGAAGATGTTAGTTATTATAACTACTCGATCAGATAAGTAATCAGCTATGAAAATCTTTATAAGATATAATCTAATCACGAATTCAGAAAGATGAATAGGAAATAGCAGCTTTAAATTTTCCTACCTCGTTCCAACTTCATCCCGCGTAAGGTTCTTTAAACTTCATAAAGAAATAACCCGGATTTATCGACCCTGACCTGACACCGTCACGGCTTCCATTTTGGATTGATAGTGAATAAGAAAAAGCAGGTTATCTATCAAACCTTCAAACAAATCCTGACTTTACTTCAGACTCTCCGGCGTGTCAAAGCATTTTTCCTTGTACAGTATTTTCATTTGGAAATGCAGTATTCATTACTTTTTAAGCTTGACAAATCTAAGTAAGTATTATATTCCATAGCTAATTATTTACTCTCCTCTGTGAAATGGGTAAGCCCCATAGAAGAAGTTTTATACCTCGGGGTAGGGTAAGGACAATTATTTCCTTGAAGGAAAACGAATGATATATTATAAAGTAACTAATAATTTTTTAGAAAAGATATAGGTAAGGATTAACTTTAAGCTATATTTTGAAGGGAGAAAACGGATTATGTTTTCCATTCTGAGTTGGTTTTCTAACGATCTGGGAATTGATCTGGGTACGGCAAACACCCTAGTTTATGTCAAAGGTAAGGGGATTGTTTTAAGTGAGCCCTCCATTGTAGCCATCCATACTCAAAGCAATAAAGTCGTCGCCGTCGGTAAAGAAGCTAAGGAAATGCTGGGAAGGACTCCAGGTAATATTGTAGCCATTCGACCTATGAAAGATGGGGTAATTGCAGATTTCAAGCATACTGAGGAGATGTTACGACATTTTATTAAAAAAGTTCATAATCGAAAACGGCTGATTCGTCCCAGGATAGTCATAGGCGTTCCTTCTGGGATTACCGAAGTGGAAAAAAAAGCTATTAAAGATTCCGCTCTTCAGGCCGGAGCCAGTGAAGTTTATCTGGTCGAGGAACCTATGGCTGCTGCCTTAGGCGTGGGATTACCCGTTGATGAACCTTCAGGAAACATGATCGTGGATATTGGTGGAGGAACCACGGAGGTAGCTGTTATATCCCTTGCCGGCATTGTGTATAGTAAATCTATCCGGGTTGCCGGAGATGAAATGGACGAAGCCATCGTGCAATATGTAAAGCGAAAATATAACCTGCTGATCGGAGAACGAACGGCTGAACTGATTAAAATGACCCTGGGTTCGGCTTATCCTCTGGAGGAAGAACGCACCATGGAGATCAAAGGTCGGGATTTAGTAGCCGGAATTCCAAAAACCCTGACCATATCCAGCGAAGAAATCCGAGATGCCCTTGCAGAGCCAGTATCAGCCATTGTAGAAGCCGTGAAGATAGCTCTAGAACGAACCCCTCCTGAATTATCCTCCGATATCATCGATAAAGGTATCGTACTGGCGGGAGGAGGAGCTCTGTTAAAAAACCTGGATATTCGACTCAAAGAAGAAACAGGCCTCCCTATTACCCTGGCCGAAGACCCTTTAACCGCCGTAGTCCTTGGAACCGGTAAGATGTTGAGCCATGTGGATTTATTGAGTAAAGTGACCGTGAACTGATCCAAGAGGGAAAATAATAGGGAAGTATGGGAGTATGGGGGTATGGGAGTATAAAATAGAAGAATAAATCCTATACTCCCATACCTCCCTACTCCCATACCCCCATACTCCCATACTCTTATAGATGGTAAAGCTCCTGGTTAGATATAAACCTATTTCTACTCTATTCGGCTTACTGGTCGCCTCCTTCATACTCCTTTCAGTACAAACCAAAGCCCCTAATCCTACAGCTTTTCTGGAGAAGTATGCTCTGGTAGGTATCTATCCTCTGCAACTGGCAGTCTCCCAGGCCATGGATAAGATCCACCTTGTCTGGAAAAAATATATTTACCTTGTAAACCTGGAAGAGGAAAATGCCCGGTTACGAGAACAGGTTCGAATTCTTCAAATGGAAAAAAATGAATACGTGGAGAATGCCTTAGCTTACGAAAGATTAAAGAACACCCTGAACTGGGTCGATGTAACAAGTTTGAGTACCATACTGGCCAGAGTGATCGGACGAGACTCCACCAATTGGGCCAGTAGTATTTTAATAGACAAAGGGTCGAATCATAACATAGAACCTAATCTTGCTGTGATCACCCATGAAGGAATTGTGGGATATACCCTGAGTGTATCCCCTCGAGCTTCTAAAGTTCTCCTCGCCACAGATCCCAATTGCAGTATCGCCGCCATCATCCAGAGAACACGAGATCAAGGGGTTGTTCAAGGTCAGCTCACCAATTACTACAAAATGAAGTACTTGGTTCAAGGAGCCGATGTAATCGAAGGGGATATGGTTATTTCCTCCGGATTAGGAGGAGTTTTCCCTAAAGGACTTGTAATTGGAAAAATCGCAAGAATCAATAAGAAAAGTGATGGCCTTTTTTTGGATGTCGATATAGAACCAAGTGTTAATTTCTCAAAATTAGAAGAAGTGTTTGTGGTTAAAAACAAGTAGATGTATTTTGCCTGTATTATCGGATTTTCACTGCTTGCACTTGTTCTCCAGACAACTTTATTTAGTAAAATCCCCCTACATGGAGCCAAACCGGATCTGATTCTTATCATTGTGAGTTATTTGAGTTTGGCAAAAGGCGCAGAAACCGGCTCTGTCTTAGGATTCTTGTTGGGATTACTGCAAGATATCCTCTCTGGTGTGTTCTTGGGTTCAAATGCCCTGGCTAAAACTATCTTGGGATTTGTATTAGGAAGTATCGGCAAAAGGCTTTATGTGAACAGTCTGCTGTTACAGATATTTTTTGTCTTTATTCTGACTTTCGTAGACGAAATGCTCCTGGCCGGTTTGGCTCTGATGCTAAAGTCTTATTCAACCCAGGATATTCTAAATCAGTGGATTCGTATAGCTCCCTCAGAAGCCATCTACAACTCTGTGCTGTGCCCTTTTGTTATCGTCCCTTTTAAACTTGTAGAAGCAACCTTTGGATCCCCACAAAAATAATGGGTTTCCTTTTATCCGCTTTTTTACCAACAACCTGGCTGGGGTAGGGGCGGATCTAGGATCCGCCCGTACTCAGAGCCTTTCATCCTTTTCATAAAGATTTGACTTCGTAAAAAGGTCAAAGAGGACAGATGATTCATCTCATGGGTTTATCCCAATTTCCGATAAAAATAAAAAAAGAAATTCCTTGACAAGGATAATCCCTTAACATAACTTTCTCTGTTTGAGACATAATTTCAACTTGAAGAGCCTTTTCAATTCAACTATCTTATTCAAAATCTTGTGGTTAAGAGAGTAAAGGTCAGGTATACAGGAGGATTAATTTGTACGCTATCAAAGTCGATCGGGTTTCTAAGTCATTTAAATTGAGAAAGCGATATCGCCAAGCCCCCACCTTTAAATCCTGGATTATTAACCTCATGAAAGGTCAGCGGATTCTCCAACCTGCTGAGACTTTTTGGGCTTTGCAGAATATTTCCTTCGAGGTTCCAAAAGGAAAAACTGTAGGTATTATAGGAAATAATGGTTCGGGTAAGAGCACATTGTTGAAAATTATTGCCGGGCTTCAGCGGCCTTCTCAGGGTAAGGTCAAAGTAAACGGTCGATTATCGGCCCTCATTGAGTTGGGTGCAGGTTTCCATCCTGAATTTACAGGACGGGAAAACATTTTTATTAATGGGATCATATTGGGTTTAAGTCGGAAGGAGATTTACAAAAAATTTGATGAGATTGTCCGATTTGCAGAGCTCGAGGAGTTTATAGATAATCCGGTGAAAACGTATTCCTCAGGAATGTATATGCGATTGGCGTTTTCTATTGCCATTGCAGTAGAGCCAGATATCTTTCTCATCGATGAGCTCTTTGCAGTGGGGGATGCCGCGTTTCAACACAAGTGTAATGCTAAAATTAATCGATTCCGAAGTGAAGGGAAGACCATTGTTTTGATCACCCATGACCTGAGTGCTATCGAGAAATACTGCGACGAGGTCATCTGGCTGGATAAAGGCATCCTTCGTGGTAAGGGAAAAGCAAGGGAAATCGTTAATGCTTATCTGGAAGATATAGCCCAAAAGGAACGACAGGAAAGTATAAACTCCCAAGAATCCGGGAGGAATGGTTATGAATCCATACCTGGCAGAGAAAATTTACGACGATGGGGTTCGCGGGAGGTTGAAATAACCAGTGTAGAGTTATTCAATGGAAATGGAGAACCCTGTTCTCTTTACAGGACAGGGGATAAGATGAAGATTGAAATTACCTACATGGCCCATCGAACGATTCAAGATCCTGTATTTGGAATAGGAATCTTCCGCAATGATGGGGCTTATTGCTACGGGACTAACACTTATATTGAGGATCTTGATGTGGATACTTCAACCGGTAAAGGCAAAGTCAAGATTTACTTTGATCGGCTTGATTTAACCGGAGGAATTTATTTATTGGATGTGGCCGTACACGCCAAGGATGGAACTCCTTATGATTATCAAAGTCAAATGTACTCCTTTGAGGTTCAGAGTTCTATTCGGGACGTGGGAATTTATCGTCCCCCCCATCATTGGGAATTTGAAAAGTTATGATTTGGAACCCAAGCTAATTCAGGTAGTCCCGAAGGCGTTTGGCCAGAGCTCTATGTCTGAGGCGATGTTTCGTGCGGCTTTCAATTTGCCGGACCCTCTCCCGACTTAAATTCATCAACTTTCCAACTTCCTCTAAGGTCATTGGTTTTTGACCATCTAACCCATAACGCAGGCGCAAAATCTTCTCTTCCCGGGGATCCAGACCCTTCAGAAGTTCTTCAAATTGGTCCTGGAAAGATTGATTTAACAAAATTTCATCGGCTGCCGGATACTGTTTGGCTTCCATAAAATCGATGAAGGTGGTACTGTCCTCTCCATCGGAGAGGGGTGCATCCAGAGATAGATAATTTCTGGAAATTCTCATAATATTCTCTACATCCTTAACCGGTACATCTAACTTTTCAGAAAGCTCCTCCGGCGTAGGTTCTCGACCGTTATTTTCTTGAATCATTTCGTTATAGAGCTGACTGATCTTGTATAAAAGGCCCGCCTGCTTAAGGGGTAGCCTCACAGCACCCGACTGTTCGGCTAAAGCTTGCATAATCGCTTGACGAATCCACCAAACAGCGTAGGAAATGAATTTAACTCCTTTGGAAGGATCGAATCTTTTGGCAGCTTCAATCAGGCCGATATTTCCTTCATTGATGAGATCGGGTAAAGATAAACCACACCCCTGATATCCCTGGGCAACTTTAACGACAAACTTTAAGTTTCCCTCCACTAACCGCTTGAGCGCTTCCTGATCTCCTTGTTGAATCCGCATGGCTAATTGTTCTTCTTCCTCTCGTGTGGTAATGGAAAACTTACTGATTTCCCTCAGATAGGTACTCAAGGTATCATGAGAGACATATTTATGAGAACCCTCGAAATCCATAATCACCCTTACTTTCTTTACCATCTAGAAGATTTACTTGGGTAGGGGTAAGCCCTTTAAGCTTAAGGCAGGTTTCCCGTTCACCCAAAGGATTTTGTCCCCTCTTTAATCTTCTGCTTTTACAATACCCCCCTTTGAGGCCTTAACCAGGAAACTACTGGAATTTTTTTTCGCCTCTTCCGCTTCCTTAGCCAGATGATACTGAATGTAGTTCATCATCTCGATCATGACCTGTTGCATCTTCTCCATTTTCTCCCGCATACTCAGAATAACTTCCACTCCTGCCAAATTTACACCCAGATCCCGCGTTAAACTAAGGATAGTTCGAAGCCTCTCGATGTCCTCTTCTGAGTAGAGCCGGGTATTCCCTTCGGTTCGAGAAGGAACAATTAACCCCTCGCGTTCGTAAAGTCGGAGGGTCTGAGGATGAATACCAAGCATTTCAGAAACTACACTGATCATGAATAAAGGTTTACCTTTATTTGCCATAGCCCTCACTCCGAACCTGCAGCCTATTCGGGTTGATCACTTTATTAATCCCTGCATTCGGTAACCTTTTCAAGATTTAAAACCCAGGGAAGGGAGACTCCATTTTTTCCCCACCAAGCAAAGCCCCATCCCGTTTCCTACTTTTCCTCTCAATGGGGGACGTAAGATTGTAAATGAGATCTTGGATTCTGAGGATGCAGGCGTTCAAGTTCCCTTAAAAGTTGTTCCATGCGGGGGTCCACATTTTTCGGTGTAACGACTTTAACCGTAACAAATTGATCTCCACGGCCGGTACCTTTGAGATGAGGCATTCCTTTTCCTCGCAATCGAAATATCTGCCCACTTTCGGTTCCCATGGGAATCGTCATCGTAGCTTCGCCATCAACCGTTGGAACCTTAATTTTAGCACCTAAAGTCGCCTCAATAAAGGTAATAGGAACTTCACAGTAGAGATTATCTCCTTTTCGTTCAAAGAAGGGATGAGGTCGAACACGAGTAGTGATATATAAATCTCCCGGGGAGCCCCCTCTTTTTCCGACATTCCCTTTATTCGGAACTCGAATTTTGGACCCATTATCAACTCCCGCCGGAATCTTCACCGAGATCTTTTCTGATTGAAGGATCACACCGCTTCCCTGACAGGTTCGACATGGATTTTTATTGATTTTTCCACTTCCTTTACAAAGGGAACAGGTCTGAAAAGTATTTAAGAATCCCGTGGAGGTACGAACCTGCCCAGTCCCCTTACACACTGAGCAGGTCTCCAAGTAAAATCCCCGCTCAGTGCCCATTCCATGACAGGATGGACAGGAAACCTCCCGTTGTAACCGGATCCTTGTGTTTAATCCCTGAACCGCATCCTCAAAACTCAGATCCATGGTGTACTGAATATCACTCCCCTTAACAGGTTCCGATGCAGGACTCTCTTCTCGCTTCCCGCCAAACATGTTTCCCAAAATATCCCCCAGATCTCCCACCTTAAAACCTGATTTTTTAAAATCAAAGTTAGAAAAATCAAATTGACTAAAGTCGGACCATCGAGAACTCTCCGGCTTATCCGCTCCATTCCGATCCAACTGGTGCCCGAATTTATCGTACATGGCCCGTTTCTCCGGATCACTTAGAACCTGATACGCTTCACTGATCTCCTTAAACTTAGCTTCGGCACTTTTATCATTAGGATTCACATCTGGGTGATATTTTCGGGCCAACTTCCGATAGGCTGCTTTAATTTCTTTTTCCGAAGCCTTCTTGGAAACGTTTAATACTTCATAATAATCCCGCTTCTTCATAACCTATCCCATTTTTTTATCCTCTGAGATCCTTCAACCTTTTCGTATCTCCCCTTCCCGGATAGGGTAATACCAGTAAGCCGAGGCGATAGGTTTAAACCTACCTCCCCGTTATCAACATACCACCTTGAGTCTATTCTTGTCAAGTTACTTACAATCAGAAATATTAGATCTTATACACTCTCTTTATGAGGGCTTATAGGATATCGGGGGAAGCTGAGAGAAGTCGGTGTCCAGAAAGTCCCTGGCCAGGGCTTCCAAAAATCGCCCGGCGGTTTGAGCAATAAGTTGGCAGGTCTCTAAATCGGGAAAAAGCAACTTGAGTTGCAAATCATTTTTTGCTTTAATGACCCTTTCCTCGATAAATTTACGACCCATCAGGGATTTACCGGTTTCTTCCTCGATGCTATCTAAAAGAAGCGGCATGGAGGCAATTTCGGGATTGCAAGTTTCAAATTTGAGTGCAACGGCCTTCAAAGCAGTTTCTACAGCAAGATAGTAAGAAAACAAAGCCAAGCTGAGATTTAAATCGGTTTCTCGGGAAAGATATTCTTGTCCCTTTTGATAGAGAGATTTGGAAAATTTCAGCAGGTTGATATAAGGATTCTCTTCTATGGGAGGGGTCTCTGAAAAAGAAGCCGGTATAATTTCTTCTAACACCCGGGGAGACTCCGCAAGATTTGGAATCCTGGATATAGAAGAGTCTTCTGTTAATCCTTGTCTAGAAGATTCCAGAGTCTGTTGCATAGAAGAAGTAAGACCCTTATCTTGAGGTTTTTCTTGCTCAGGGATCAACTCTTCAAGACGGGTCGAACGCCCTTCCTGGGAAGTAGCCTGGGTCGCAAAAAAATCTTCCTCAGAGGAAAGAGGGGTCGGCATTTCTTCCTTATCTTCAAGGGCAAACCCCAATAAATCCTCCATTTCGGATTTTTCTTCTTGTTCCCGGACAAATTCTAACAAATCCTTGGCCCCCGCTTTCTCTTCTGATCCAGGACCAACTCCCGGTAAATCTTCATCTTCCATTTTTTCTTCAATCCCAAAATCTAGCAGATCTTCATTTTCTCCAAAAAAGGAGGATTCTTGAAGTTTTTCTCCAGACTCTTCATACTCCGGCTCTAACTTAAAATCCAACGAGCTATCCTCTAAGGGTAAAGAATCTGTGGACGCTTCAGAAGTTTGGGGAGGGTTAAAGGTAGTTTCGTCCTCTTGAGAATCCTTTAAAGGGCCTAAAAAGTTTTCCAAATCTCGAAATGCCTGCGCTTCAACTTCCTTCAGATCAAAAAATTGGGATTGCAGAGGTTCATCGCTGACAAGGGGGAGGGTGGTAAGCTCTGCTTCCTCGATCTGTACATTATCTCCATATCCAATGGGCTTTGAAGAAGCCAGAAGATCCTCAAAGGAGGAAGATGGGGAAGGTTGAGGTTGATCCATGGGAGGCAATAGATCCGACTCCAGCTCGAGTCCGGTCAATTCTTCTTCAGAAAAAGTTAACGCAGGCTCCTCCAGGGTAAGATCCATAATATCCTGGGAGGCAACAGGAACAGTTTCCTCCGGCTCTTCGATTTTCTTCTCCATCTGAGGTTTAGGTATCTCTGCGACTTTAGGTTTCTGATCTCCCAGGAGACGCTTCTCCAAATATTCCAGGGTCATTTTGGAGATAGCCTCCAGGGCTTCCATGACCCCACGTCCTTGACTGGCCACCGTCTCAAAATAAGGAAGACCCCTTGAATTTAGATCTCGATTTAATTCTTCAACAGACAAAGGAGATTCTACGTCCCGTTTATTATATTCATACACTAAAGGTAAATCTTCTAAACGTTGTCCCTGCTCTAAAAGGTTCTCCTGAAGATTTTTAAAACTTTCTATATTAGCTTGACGACGGGCTCTTTGAGAATCTGCAACAAAAACAATGGCATCGGCCCCTTGGAGGACTAACTTCCTCGTATTATTATATTTAACTTGTCCAGGAACCGTATATAATTGAAATTTAAGCTTGAATCCCTTTATTTCTCCCAACTTAAGAGGAAGGAGATCAAAAAAAATGGTTCGATCGGTTTCAGTTGCCAAAGACAGGAGCTTTCCTCGTTGGTTTGGAGCTATCTTTTGATGAATAACCTGAAGGGAAGTGGTCTTCCCACATACCGCAGGTCCATAATAAACGATTTTGGCGGTTATTTCCCTGTTCGCATAATTAAAAATTGCCATTTTTAAACCAGGAGCCCGGAGTCAGGAAATTTTCTTTCCTCTGATCTCCAGGATTCCACCTTCTCATTTTACTTCTATTCTTTTCTCTCTTAAACTGTTTTAGCTAGCGTTTAAGCTTAGCCCCACACTTAAGGCAAAATTTCTCCTTAGCAGGAGTAGCCTTTCCACAGCGATCGCAGTTCACCATAGCCACAGCAGAGAGATCGATTTCTTCGGGCATTTCCTCCTCAGAAGATAGATCCTCTAAGGAAGGTATATGGGAACTGATATCGACCCACACCTCGTCACCTTCTCCTTCATAAGATCCATCTGAGCTAACTCCCGCCGAGATACCTTGTTTCTCCGTCTGTTCAGGCTCTTTTTGCTCCGTATACCGGGACATTTCTTCCAGAAGCGAGATTCCTTTAAGTCCTTCAGCCTTTAAGAGATCCAGATAGAAGGCAATGGTTGATTCAATTTTAGCAATCCGATCACTCCAGGACTTAATCTCATTTTTCTTAGCTTCTTCCTTTTCCAGCAGAACCTCATCACTGTATTCTCCCACCATATGTCGGACTTTAATCTCCTCCAGGTCGTCCTTGAGCTCTTCCAGTTTCAAATCAAACTCTTCTTTTTTCGCCTTGGAGTCGTCCAGATCTTCCTTGGCAGACTGCTGCATTTGGATAAATTCTGGGTCTTTAAAAATGTTAGCCCGGCGGGTCTGGTACTCGGTGAGGAGTTTGTGATAGACTTTTTCTTTAACTTGATCCCGGATCTCTTCCAGCTTTTGGATATACCCTTGAAGGGTTTCTGCATTCCGAATCAGGTCTTTAAACTTAGCCATCTGTACATCACTTAATCTCAAGTCTACATCCGATGTTCGAGGTGATATATCCATAGGGGCTGGTTCAGAAGTCTCCGGGCCCCTGGATTTCTCTAACCTTTCCTTCTCAGACCCGACAGGAGATACCTCTACAGTTTCCGGTTGCTTATCCTGGGTTATTATTTGGGTTTCTAAGAATCCAACTCCAGGCACTTCGACTTTTTCCTCTTCAGCTATCCTATCCAAATCGATGACACGCCCAGCTTGTTGAGATTCTTCTTGGGGAGGAGACTCCAATAAGATATCTCCAGTTTCCGCCCATTCTTCTCCGGACAGTCCTTCTTTCAAGAGAGAACTCTCCTCCAGCTCTTGGGTTAATTCCTTTTCTGCCAGTATATCCACTTCCTCCAGGGAAGAATGACCTCCCAGAGCGCTCTCGGCCATCTCCTGAGGAAGTTCCTCTTCCACCAACAGATCCTCTTCCGGTTGGATAACCCTTCCCCCAGAACCCTCTTCCAGGTCATGGGGGAGTTCCTTTTCCATCAATATATCTGCCTCATCCGATGGTAATGCGTCTTTTTCTTCTAAAGAACCTTCACCCAACGGGAGGACGAAATCCTTTGCCATCATGGTAACGGCTCCCTCTAACTCACTTTCGGCCTCTAAAGAACTTTCCTCCATGCCGCGGGCGAGTTCCTTTTCTACCAGTCGGGTTGCCTCATCCAGTTGAGAATTATCTTCCATCCCTCCCTCTGGAGGTTCGGTTAAATCCTTGGATAAAGAGCCTGCCTCCTTCACCAAAGGAACTACCTGTTCGCTATCTAACTCCTCAGAGATTGAAGGAAATTCTTCACCGATATTTTCAGCTTTATCTTGCACAAAACTTAAGGTCTCCCCGGCTTTTTCTATCTCCTCCAGGCTGGTCATAAAACTTTCCTTATCCAGATTTTCTAAAATCTTTTGGACTTCACTGTCTTCCTGATCCAGATCCAGGTCGATATCCGCCATCTTCATGATTTCTTCATCTGTCATCGTCATCATCTCATCCAAAACCTTCGTCTCTTCCCGATCTTTTTCAAGGGCATTTAAAATATCTAAATCTTTATCCGGGTTCTCTTCTTGATCTTTTTCCAGAGTATTTAAAATATCTAGATCTTTAAGGTAATCTTCGTCTGAAATCTCAAATTCCATAGATTCTGAATCTTCATTTTCCTTTGGTTTTTCATTTTTCTTGTCATTCATGGTCTTTCTCCCAACACCCCATCATGGAGTGAAATGACTCTCTCAAAAGCCAAAATTCATGGCGATCTTCAAGTAAGAAAAGGCAATTAAAAACTAAAATAAGTGATTAATAACTCATAATGGATTCAACACTTATTGTCAAGAAAAAAGTAAGAACTAAGAATACGAGGGAGGGAGGAAGGGAGGGAAAATTAAAAAGTAAGACTCAACCTATTCTTTGGTCTTTAATACGATAGGCGATAAGTTTTTCTCCCTTGGGAGTTGAAAGGGTTATCGCTTCGGCCTGGGTTTTTCCCTGGATTTGTTCATACATCTCCGGGCTAATCACTACCTCACCGGCCTGGGCTCCTTCGCCGTAATACAAGACCCGGTTGATCGCGGGACCAACAACGATAAATTCCATCCAGCTCTCCGAGCCCACGAAACCACACACTATTTCCCCAAAATGAATTCCAATACCGACATTACAACTGATCTGTCCTCTCAAGGTCCGTATGGCATTGAGTTTGGTCAGGATTGCTTGAATTTCTATCGCTGCCTGTAGAGCTTTTTGCTGTTGTTGGGGATCTGGCTCAGGACTACCGAATACGGCCAGAATCGTACCGTCTACGCACCGGCTAATCGTGCCATCGTATTTGAAGATAATTTTAACCAATGTAGTGAGGTAATAGTTGAGCAAGTCCAGAACCTCTTTTGCATTCATGGAAGCACTTAAACTCGCAAATTCACACATGCGCGAGTAAAGAAGGGTCGCCCTGGTTTTTTTACCACCGGGCCGTAGCCGACCTCGATGGGTTTTTTCCACTAATTTTTCACGGACTTCAGGTGGAAAGGTGGGAAACAATTTTTTCACCAAAGCCACATGACGCTGCAACTCATCTTGACGTTTATAATTTGCCACGGCCATGGCGGCATAGTGGGAAATAATCACCAGCAACTGCAGATCATTTCTGTCAAAAGCTGGACCGATTTTATGATTATCTACGCATAAGACCCCCAGGGGTCTATCCTTCCACAATAAGGGAGCACACATACCGGATTCAACAGGTAATTCCATTACATCGGAAAGGGGTATGTCCACAGGATTTTTAGGGGATTTCTGTGAGTATACCTTACGGCACCAGATAAAAGCTTTACGATTCTCTAAAGCTTGTTGGGCCATGGCCGTATTCACAACCGGTTCACCGGCAGAGAGATAGGCTTTCAGAAGCTGTCCCGTTGAAGGATCTCGGAATAACAAGGCCCCGCATTTTGACCTAGGAACGATCTCCATGGCCCGCTCCACAATTTCCTGTAACAACACATTCAGGCGTACTTCTTCCGCAAATCTCAAGGGTAATTCGTAGAAAAATGTTAACCACTTCGCAGCATTTTCAATAACAGCTTCGACAGGAAAGATCGGCTTATTTGCATCTAACACCTCTATGATTTCAGGTGGGGGTTCCAGGGCTTGGAAAGTTGAGGCTTCTTCGGATCCTAATGCAGGCAGATCTGTAACCTGAATCTGCAATCTGGTTTTACCAACCCGGATAAGATGGTTACCTCGGGGTAGGGGCCATTTTCCTTTTCCTTTAATTTCCTCGCCATTAACCCGGGTTCCATTATTACTATCGAGATCTTCGATCCACCAGGCTCCTTCTTCCATCCAGATCCTGGCATGGAGACGGGATACAAATCGGTCAGAAGTAAGATCCACGTCAGGCACTAAACCTTCCATGGCACGACCAATAAGCACATCATCATGGAAAACTTTTTCTTCCTCCTTCCCCTGATAGGAGTAGGTAATTTTTATTACGGTGGCCGGTTCTGCCACCTCTTTTCTTGCTTCCTCAGCCGTCGGTGGTTGCTCTTTATCCTGCTCCTTTTCAACTGTCGGCTCTACTTCCTTATCCCTAGGGGTAGGTCTCTGTTCCAACTCCCTTTCAAGGGGTAGGGGTGTGACAGGTTTTTTTACCAGTCTTTCATAGATCTCTGTCAGATATTCCCATACCGTACGAAAATCCGAGAATCGACGAACAGGGTCTTTGGCAAGGCAGGTTTCAATAATCTTATTTAACTCTGGGGGTTGTTGACCGAGTATCGGAAGAGACTGGGTTTTGTGAAGATGTTCAAACTCCTGCCAGCTCTGTCCCTCAAACGGAGGTCGTCCAGTAATCATCTGGAAGAGCATCACACCGAACGAATAGATATCTGTACGTACGTCTCGATGGGTGATATCCTCGAACTGTTCAGGTGCCAGATAGGCCAAAGTTTCTACTTCTAACCCTAGACGGCTAAGATCCTTATGGGGATATTGTAAAGGGGAGATTTCTACTTCTTTTTCACTGGCTGCTGGAAGCTTTCCAAACAACCGTCCCAGCAATTTACTGAGCTTTTTCTCCCCCTCACCAACCTTCTCGACTTCTCCGTTCGTTTTACGGATCCGGTCCAGCACCTTCACCAGACCGAAGTCTGTTATTTTTAAAGTATTATCCTCTGTGATCAGGCAATTTTGAGGCTTGATATTTCCATGTACCGTCACACCGTTGGATAAAGCATGGGTCATTCCATTACAGAACTGCATGGCAAATCTCAGAATTTGCGGTAAATCTTCCATTAAGCGTGGGGTACCGATCCAGCCACTTAAATCTCCCCCCCCAATATATTCCAGGAACAGAAAGGGAATTCCTCCTATCTTCTGCACAAGATGGGCTTTGGTAACATTCTGATGAACATTCAGACAAACCCAAGCCAGGGCTTCCTGCACAAAACATTCAGCAATATCGGGGCTATAGGTGAAGATTTCTTCCCGAAGGGTCTTGACGGCAAAGGGTTTATTCAATTCCCGGTTATGAACCAAATAGACAATACTTATAGGACCCTGTAAAATTTTATAAACTTCCCAGCGACCCTGGATCTTATCACCAATTTCCCACCTGACCGACATGAAATTCTTCACTTCCTCTCCTATTTAAGTACCTTCCTGACACCCTTAGAAATCTTATAAACCCCGAGGGCTGATTCTGGGAGCGGAAACTTATGCAATCCTTGAGAATTACCCAGCAAACCTTAATACTGGTTGTTATTCAGTCTCTTCTTTCCTGTGTCATTAGATAATATGGTTTAAAAAAGGTCAAGTGTAAAGATTTTTTAGGAATTAGCGAACAGGTCGATACCAGTGATATAACCTATGGGGGGAGACCCCAAGCAGGTAAAGGGATGCCAGACTCCAGTTACGTAACGTGGTATAGAGCAAGCCTTCTTTTTCCCATCGTCTGGCAGAGGTTAACAGGGGTTGGGGTAGAATACGGAGGGAACCTATCTTTTTCATTCGTCGGACCAGGTCGATATCTTCCATAAGGGGTATTTCCTGAAATCCTCCCATCTTTTGAAAGATTTTCCTTCTGATGAAGATACCCTGATCCCCATAAGGAAGTCCCAGGAGTCTGGTTCGTAGATTGGCCCCCCAGGCAATAAGCCGGTAACCCCAACCGGTTGCATTGATCCTGAGTCGAAAAGCACCTCCGATCACCTGGGGATCTTCCAGGGCCTTGCTTATGGCTTCGAGTCCTCCCGCAGGAATCATGGAGTCGGCATGAAGAAAGAGAAGGATTTTTCCTTGCGCTTTCTGAGCACCCAAATTCATCTGTCGGGCACGTCCCGGTGGAGAGATATAGACCTGGGAAGTCCTGGTATATGCTATCTCTCGGGTACGATCCTGGCTATTTCCGTCAACCACAATGATTTCCAGGCGGGAAGAGGTCGGGATCGAGTTCAAAGTAAACTCTAAGGTCGTCTCCTCATTCAAAGTCGGGATGATGATAGAGAAGGTTTTTTCCATGGAGATCACAGAGTTTCCAGAGCGCGTTTAATTTCTTCTATAACTTGAGGATTTACCTCAGAACTCAGAGTTCTTTCTAAGACCTGTTGCGCTTTGCTTCCACCTAGCTGCCCGAGAGCCCAGGCTGCATGGCTTCTAATCAAAGGTTCAGGATCTTTTAAGGCTAACTCCAAAGGTTTGGCCAGATCCGGGTCTCGGGAGTTTCCAAGGGCTACCACCACATTTCTCAAAAACCCCTTTCTTTTTACGCGTTTAATCGGGCTTCCTTTAAAAAAGGCCCGAAACTCTTCCTCCCCCAGGCGAAGTAGAGAAAGCAGGGAAGGGGCCACCAAGCCTTCCCGGGGAAGGAAAGAAGTTTCCGAAGTAACAGGGGCTTTTCGATTCCAGGGACAGACATCCTGACAGATATCACAGCCGAAAATATGGTTTCCCAGAAGAGGTCGAGACTCCACCGGGATGTTATCTTTAACTTCAATGGTCAGATAAGAAATGCAACGACGAGGATCCAAAACGTAGGGTTTGGTAATGGCGCCTGTGGGACAGGCTTCGATGCACCGGTTACAGGTTCCACAAAAATCTGGGATGGGTTCATCGTAAGTAAGCTCCACATCCAGGAGAATTTCACCCAGAAAAAACCAGGAACCTATTTTTCGAGAGATCAGGTTGGTATTCTTACCCTGCCACCCCAGGCCTGCCTGACTTCCTACCTCACGTTCTAAAACAGGGCCTGTATCTACATAGACTTTTCCCTCTACCGGCTTTCGGGACTCAGCTTTAATAAAAGCCAATAACTTCAGCAATTTCTCCTTGAGATGGTCATGATAATCCTCTCCCCAGGCATAACGAGAGATCCATCCCTTTCCTTTCTCCAAAAAGGTGGCCCGGAGGGGAATATCGGTAAAATAGTTCATGCCTACGGAGATAATCGACTGAGCGCGAGGTAAAACTAATCTCGGATCTATACGTTTCTCTGCATTTTTTTTTAAATAGCCCATTTCTCCTGCAGATCCTTCCTCCAACCATTGTAAAAAAAATTTCTTGCGATCCGGGGAAGGAACTTCTACAGGAGAAACTCCCACAAGATCGAAACCTAAAGACTCTGCATAGCTCTTAATTTTCTCCGTAAAGGACATATTTGAATGGAGACGAAAAAATAAACTTGACAAAGCAATCAGAAACAGGTAAGAATGGTTTCATCAACCTTGGCAGGGGGATACCGGCAAAAATCAAAGGGCTAACCGTACCTGCCGCTGGACTTTCCCTCTTGGTCAGCTTAGGGGAACCCGTTGGCGAACAGGACAGTCAGCCCTGTAAGCCCCTTTTCAGGAGGGCATACTTTTAGCTTTCTCTTCTCAAGAAGAATATACTATCAAGACTTCTCAACTGTCAACTCTTGAAGTTTATAAATTTTTCTGAAAATTTATTATTTATCTTAGTTTAAGTAATCTCCCAGGCTCTTAGCGCAGGCACGTTTTTTTAGCTTTGCTTTGGCTTGCTGCTCTATCTGGCGGATTCGTTCCCGACTCAGATTTAACCTTTTCCCTATCTGTTCCAATGTCATAGGACCCTCTTCCCCGATTCCGTATCTTAATCTTAGAATCAGGGCTTCCCGGGGATTCATCTCATTCAGGAGTTTGTCAAGCTCCTCAATTAAGGTAAGATTGACTAAAGTTTCTTCAGGTCCCAGGTTATTCTTGCTGCTGATGATATTCAAGAGCGTGGCATTATCATCCTCCATCATGGGAGCATCAAGGGATAAAGGTTCTCTGGCAACTTCCAAGATTTGTCGGAGTTGTTCTTCTTTCATTCCCAACCGATCCGCCAGATCTTCTAGGGAAGGTTCCTGACCTCCTTTCTCCTGGATATATTCATGATAAATCCGATTCAATTTAGCAAGGAGATCTCCCTGCTTGATAGGTAACCGGATCGTCCGGCTTTGCTCAGACAAGCCCCGCAAAATGGACTGCCGAATCCACCAAACTCCATAGGAAACAAACTTAACTCCTCGGGAAGGATCAAAACGTTTAGCTGCTTCAATTAAACCTAAATTTCCCTCGGTAATTAAGTCTGCGAAAGACAGTCCATATCCCATATAGTCCTGGGCTACTTTGACAACGAATCGGAGATTACCTTCAACCAAACGGTTGAGGGCTTGCTGATTACCTTTTTTGATTTCCTCGGCGAGTTTTTTTTCCTCCTCTCGGGTTGTTAAAGGGATATTCCCAATTTCTTGAAGATAACGTTTTAACATTTTATCTGTAGGTGCTTCTGAAGAAAGTTTACGGGGTTTTAAGCCTTTCATGTCTAATTAGACTAAATTCCTTTTTCAAAGTTCCCTCAAGAGGTTTTTTGTTAATTTATTCGAAAATTTCAAGTTGACATTATCGCTCGATTAGTTTAAAGAGCTAAATAAGGAAAAATCATGAACACTGCTTATCTGGAAGCAGGTGAGAGAGAATAGACGAGGAGAAGAAGCCATGAAATCAAATGGACCTCCTACCGAGATAGAAAGGCTCAAAGCCGAAATCCTGGCTAAAGACCAATTAATTACCCAGCTAAAAAGTCAGATCAACAAGTTTGAGAGTAAATTGAATACCCTGAAAATCAAGTCAGAACTTTTCCACTCTGAATTAGCTGCCGGAGGTTTTTCAAATTCCGAGGGGGAAACAGAAGAGGATTTTTTGTTTCCCTCTGAACCGGACCCGTTGGAGAAGGTAACCGATCAAATCGAGGGTCTTAAAAAGTCTCTCCACTCCAAGCAAAACCTGATGATAGGATTGGTTATTGTTCTGTATTTTATAACCGGAGCCGTCTCCCTCAAGTTGAAAGACCAGATTAAACAGATTCAGGGAAGGGTAGAATTTCTTAACCAGAATCTCCCTGAAACCAAAGGCTTTATTGATCTAAAGGAACAATTTCCCCCCAAAAATGGAGAAGATAAACTGAAAATAGCTCCGTCCTCACCCCCCATCCTGCCGTTGAAGGATGATCCTTTAAATAGCAAACTGGTACAGGTTCCCCCAGAACAACTTCAATCCTTCACTTCAAAGGAAAAGGAATCTGAGATATTTTCAGCTTCAGAAGAACAAGCTCCTGCGGAATATCCTGGCAAAGAGAGCAAGAATGAAATGACTTCACCCCTACGACCTGAGACCCAGCCAACCCTCCAAGGAAATAAATCTGCGGAATCGATTAAAATGACTAAATCTGAGGCCGGTGCAAGGGTATCGTCCCTGGGCCTTAACTCTGCAAATCCTGTAGAAGAAGTCGGAATATCCAGATCATCTACTTTGGATAAATGTCGAAGTTTATGGACCTCTGGACTTAAGGCCAGGTTGAGCGGAGACGAGCAAAAAGCATTGTTGATTATCAGCCGAATACCTGCCCTTCCTTGTGCGAAAAATAAAGATATGGATGGGAAATCCTGGGAAACTAAAGTAGAAGACCTGACCAGAATCATTAGAAACGATCTAGCCGGACTCTAATATAGAATGAAAAGTCTATGGAATGGTGGAGATGGGCAGATTCTTTCAGAGTCACGGTATGCCTGACAAGTTTTATCCTGTTCCTCCTGATAGGCTGTACTCAAACCTTTCCAACTGGTAAACCTCCCCTCTTCAGTAAGGTACCTCCTTCTGGTAAATTATCCCTCTCCTTCCAGACTAGTGAGGAGGAGCTAAGGGGAATAAAAAGGCCTAAGACCCTGGAAAAGAAGACAGGTTCTCCGCCCAAGGTGAACGTTGAAGTTATTGTGGGGGCATCAGGAAGCATGCTGACAAAAGATGAAAAGGGAAAAACCCAGTTTCAAGAAGCCAAGAAAGAAACCTTGAGGGCCATCCAGGAAATAAACAAGCGGTTCCAAAATCCAATCTTTGGATTACGTATTTATGGTTCCCGATTTTCCCAGAAAGCCAAAAACTGTCAGGATACAGAACTCCTGATTCCCATGGGGAAAGCGGATATGGCAACCCTCCGGGAGAAGGTTCGATCCCTCAAGACCCGAGGCGGAATGGCCCCTGTGGCTTTTTCAATTATGAAAGCCAAAGAAGACCTGGAAAAATTGGAAGGGCGTAAACTCATCCTGTTGATCACAGATGGAAAAGAAACCTGTTCGGGAAATCTCTGCCAGGTCATCTCTCAGGTCATGGCCAGCGGGATTGAAAAACCTTTAATTCGGGTGGTGGGCCCCTTACCCGACGATAAAACTCGAAAACAACTGGAATGCGTGGCTAATTTGACGGCTAAAGGATCTCTTAGAAAGATGCAAAGAGAAGGTCCTAAGAAGATTGCATTCCACTCCCCTTTTGCCTCCTATATTTATACCCTCTATAATACCCAAAACGAAGTAGTAGCCCGGCAGTCTATTCGTGCCGGAACCCTTATACTCCATAATCTCTCTCCAGGTAGATATCGACTTCAGATTGAAACCAGTCCTGAAAACCTTCCGGGTTTTCCGATATCTACCGAGGTGATTATAAAAGAAAATCAGACTACCAGTTTAAAAATAAAAGGAGCTCAGATTTCCAGTTACTAAGAAAAGGGATACAGGAAAATGGGGGAAGAAGTATGATCCCCTTCCCTCCATCCTTCTCTACCCTGTACGTATCAAAATTTCATACTTAAGCCAATCCGACCTCGCCGCTCATCGATGTTAATCACCTTTACATCGACCACCTGCCCTACAGAGACTACATCCATGGGATGTTTGATATATTTGTGGGATAGTTCCGAAATATGAATGAGTCCATCTTGCTTGACTCCAATGTCGACAAAAACCCCAAAATCCACCACATTCCTTACGATTCCTTTTAACACCATACCCACTTTCAACTGGCTTATCTCCATGACATCGCTCCGGAATACGGGCAAAGGCAGATCGCTTCGAGGATCGCGTCCGGGTCTTTCCAGAGCAGTCAGGATATCCTTCAGGGTAGGAAGTCCGACATGGAGTTGATGGGCAATCTTGACTAAATCCAAACCTCTTCGGTTGGTGGCCAAAGCAATGAGATGGGCCTTATTATTAAGATCTTCCAGTTTCAAACCCAGGTGTTTTAAAAGCCCCCGGGCGGCTTCATAAGACTCCGGGTGGATGGGAGTATTATCTAGAGGATTGGTTCCACCGGCAATACGTAAAAATCCGGCGGCCTGAACAAAGGTTTGCTCTCCCAAACGAGGGACCTGTTTCAGTTCCTCCCGGGAAGTAAATTTTCCATGGGTATTTCGATACTGCACGATATTCTTAGCAACGGCAGCGGTGATACCTGAAACATACTTCAGGAGAGAAACAGAAGCCGTATTGACATCCACTCCCACATAATTCACACAAGACTCTACAACGGCGTCCAGAGCCTCGGAAAGAAGCCGTTGATCCACATCGTGTTGATACTGGCCCACTCCGATAGATTTGGGATCAATTTTAACTAACTCCGCCAGAGGATCTTGTAACCGCCGACAAATAGAGACGGTACCCCGTAAACTTACATCTAAATCCGGAAATTCCTCTGCAGCGACTTCCGAGGCTGAATACACAGAGGCTCCCGCTTCATCCACAATGATATACTTAACCGGACGTTGAAGACTTTTGATAAGGCCGGCAACAAAAACCTCGGTCTCCCGACTAGCCGTACCATTCCCAATGGCAATGATATCCACCTTATGGTGTTCAATCAAAGCTTCCAAAGTCTTCCTGGCTTCTTCGACCTTTGATTGGGGGGGATGGGGATAAATAGTGGCGGTAGCAAGAAGTTTTCCAGTTTCATCGACTACGGCCACTTTGCAACCTGTGCGATACCCTGGATCGATCCCCAAAACCACTTTATCCCGAACCGGCGGTTGAAGAAGCAGGTTTTTTAAGTTGGAAGAAAAAATTTTAAGGGCATGCTCTTCGGCCATCAGGGTAGCTTCAGCTCGAATGTCGGTCTCTATGGAACCGGCAATCAGTCGTTTGTAGCTATCCTGAATGGCGTTTAAAAGGTAAGGGGTAAAAATACTTTTGCGATTTTTTACATACAAGGCCTCTATAGCTTGAAGAACGTCTTCAACCGGTACTTGAAGAGTTACCCGGAGAACCCCACGCTTTTCTCCTCGATTAATGGCCAGAAGGCGATGGGGTGGGATCGTCTTAACAGGTTCTTGATAATCAAAGTACAGTTGATAAACATCTGCTTCTACTGAATCTTCTGGTTCGACCTTTTCCTTTCGGGTCGATCTGAGAACTCCCTTACTTTTTGTAATCGCCCGGACCTGCTTTCGAACTTCCGCATCATCTGAAATAATCTCGGCTACAATATCCATAGCACCCTTGAGCGCCTCTTCGGAATCTGGAACCCCTTTCTCGGGATTAACAAAAGACTCGGCAACGACTTCCGGAGTCCCCGTCTCTAATTCTTGCTGTAAAATCAGTTGAGCTAACGGTTCCAACCCTTTCTCCTTAGCAATCGTTGCCCGGGTCCGCCGTTTAGGCTTGTAAGGCAGGTAAAGATCTTCGACTTCTTGAAGCTTCTCCGCTTTCTCAATTGCCTCTTTCAGTTCCGGGGTCAGTTTTCCCTGTTCCTGGATAAGGCGAATAACTTCTTCCTTCCGGACCTGAAGATGACGAAGGTATTTTAAGAGCTTGTCAATCTGACGCAATTGCACTTCGTCCAGCTCTCCGGTCATTTCCTTCCGATACCGGGCGATGAAAGGAATGGTATTTTCCTCGTCCAGTAATTGGATTACATTCTCAACTTGGTGCGATTTGAGATTAAGTTCTGTTGCAATTTTTTGGGCAATATCCAATACCATATAGTTTCAAATCTTCAGAAGGGATCGTGTTATTGCTTCATGGAAGCTTTTCCGCAATGACATGTCCTTTAGGATAATATAAAGCTCTCTGAACCGTGCCGAAGTTGATATATCATATCTCTGAAGGTTGTCAAAGTAAAAAGTATTATTTCAGAAGCTAACATTTTCGTCCGAGGGCCATGGTAAACCCTTCGATATCATCTCCGGATAAACTCTGTGAAGCCATCCCACATGCATCAAGCTAAGAAGGAGAAAAGCCTCATGCTCGATCTGAACACCTCCCTTCCCCCCTCAAGGGGGGCAGAGGATGTTTCTTCTCCCACCCCCTACATAAATACAGAGACCTCCCAAAATGTAACTATAATAATTTAGTTGGTAGGTGTCATTTTTTCTGTCTGAACCCTCCCCTGGCCCCCCTCCAGGGGGGTGTTTCTTTTTCCACCTACTAAATGGATACGGATACCTCCCAAAATATATCATTTGACTAATTTATCCTTTAGGGTTTACCATGAAAATCATAATCTTTGACACGTTGGATTGTTTTCAGGTTGTTTTTTAAAAAACCTTATTTAGGTTATGTTATTCTTACGCCTTTTCCATAAGGTAAAAAAAACTCCCCGGAAAAAGCCTGTAGAACCTACTTCTTACCTATTTACCCGCTGGTTATTTTTAAGATTGTTGGGTATCATCTACTTCATCGCCTTTATATCCCTTTGGACGCAGGTAACCGGATTGATAGGTAGCCAGGGAATTTTACCGGCCTATCTCTTTTTACAGGAGGTCAAGAAACAGATCGGCCTCTCAGGCTACTGGTTTTTTCCGACCCTGGTCTGGTTGAATGGAAGTGATTCCTTTTTAAAATTTTTATGTCTGGGAGGGGCCGTTTTTTCGATCTTTGTGGTTATGGGAATTTTAACAGTTCCTGCGCTGGTGTTATGTTGGATGTTTTATCTATCGCTCGTAACTGTTGGTCAAGATTTTTTGTCTTTTCAGTGGGATATTTTACTTCTGGAAACCGGTTTCCTGGCTATTTTTTTTGCACCGCTTCAAATCTTACCTGACTTTTCCCGTGAATCCCCTCCCCCTCTTATCGTGTTATGGTTATTGAGATGGCTCTTGTTTCGCCTGATGTTTTCTTCTGGGGTTGTAAAGCTGGCCAGTGGGGATCCGACCTGGCGTAATCTGACAGCCCTTCAATATCATTACGAGACTCAACCCTTGCCTACCCCTGTTGCCTGGTATATGCATCAGTTACCTGCCTGGTTTCAAAAAATTTCAGTTATGGTTATGTTTATCATCGAGCTGATAGTTCCTTTTTTAATCTTTGCATCCCGGCGATTACGACTTATAGGGGCCGGATTGCTGGCTTTTCTACAGGTATGCATTCTGTTGACCGGAAACTATGCTTTTTTTAATCTTCTCACCCTGACTCTATGCCTGTTATTAGTGGATGATACCTTCTTAGGTCGATTTCTTCCCAGGCGAGTTATGGGTCCATCAACTGTCCCATCTGTTCCGACCATCAACACGACGGATCCTTCCGGCAGGACGGTGAAAAAATCTTCCTTCAAAGACTTTCTGAGGGTTATCCTTGCCATTGGGATTCTTTTCATAAGCGGACTTCAAATGATAGGCCTGTTTCTACCCCGGGGAAACTTACCGGAACCGGTTGCAGAAATTCTTATGGAGGTGGCCCCACTCCGCCTGGTAAATCCCTATGGATTGTTTGCCGTTATGACCACATCACGGCCCGAGATTATCGTGGAAGGAAGTCAGGATGGAGAGAAATGGTTTCCTTATGAATTTAAATACAAGCCCGGAGAGGTAAAGCGCGCGCCGCTTTGGGTAGCACCTCATCAGCCCCGTCTGGATTGGCAGATGTGGTTTGCAGCATTGGGAAGCTATACCCATAATCCCTGGTTCACGAATTTCATGGCGCAATTGCTACGGGGTTCTCCTGAAGTGCTTGCGCTTTTAGATAAAAATCCTTTCCCTGACGCACCACCCCGGTATGTTCGGGCTGCACTTTATAACTACCACTTTACCGATTTTATTACCCGGCGCACCGAAGGTACCTGGTGGCGGCGTGAATGGGAGGGATGGTACCTTCCCGAGGTAACACTGAGGAGTCCTTAAATGAAAAGATTTTTAACGATCTTCAATCTTGTTTTGTTCCTGGCCGTCCAGCATGTCGAAGAACCTCCTGCAAACGCTTTTCTTTCAGAGCCATCCCCAGATGGCTCAGAACCCTATCAGGAACAAGAAAATGAAGAGTTCCAAACAAGGAGGGAAAAGATGGTTCGGGAACAGCTATTCGAGCGGGGTATACGGAATGAAGAGGTTCTAAAGGCTCTGCGCAAAGTTCCCCGTCACCTGTTTGTGTCCCGGGATCTTTGGGAGGAAGCTTACGAAGACCGACCCTTACCTATTGGGCAGGGACAAACGATCTCTCAACCCTATATTGTAGGCCTAATGACCCAGCTTCTGGAAGTAAAACCCGGGGATGTTGTTTTGGAAGTCGGAACCGGCTCTGGCTATCAAGCCGCCGTTCTGGCAGAACTTGATACGCAAGTCTACACCATCGAGATCTTTCAGGAACTCGGGGAAAAAGCTCGAGATCGCTTGAAAAGACTGGGTTATAACCAGGTGGAAGTTAAAATAGGGGATGGTTACTACGGTTGGGAAGAACATGCCCCCTTCGACGCGATCGTAGTTACAGCAGCCGTTAATCATATTCCTCCTCCTCTAATCCAGCAACTCAAACCCGGTGGTCGGATGGTTATTCCAGTGGGAAACCCTTTTCAAACCCAAAACTTAATGCTGGTGCGAAAATTGGAGAATGGAGAGATTACCGTTAAAAATATTCTACCGGTCATGTTTGTACCTCTATTAGGACCGCATTAGGCGGGATAGAGAAGGATTAAGGCCATCTAAATCACAAATAGGATATCCAAATTATGTTGTACCCCACTATCTTCCTTATTTCCCTCTCCATTTTAACATATGAAATAATTTTCATGCGGATTTTCTCCATTACCCAATGGCATCATTTTGCTTACCTGGTGATGAGTATTGCCCTGCTTGGATTTGGGGCCAGCGGAAGTTTTATCTCCCTCTTTCAAAATCGGTTGAAGAAGGCTTTTTCCATCTATTACTTTGTCTTTGCTTACCTCTTTTCCCTTTCCCTGCCCTTGGGTTTCTGGATGAGTCAGAAAATTCCTTTCGATCCCTTCCTTATCGTTTGGGATAAAAGGCAGTATCTCTACCTGCTGGCGTACTACCTGATCCTGTTTATTCCCTTCTTCTTTGGAGCTACCTGCATCGGACTGGCTTTTTCTAAATATCCTGGAAAGATCAGTCAGATTTACTTTTATAATCTGTTGGGTTCTGGAGCAGGCGCTTTTACCTCGGTCTGGCTCCTCTATCTTTTGCATCCCCTCCGTATTCTTTACGTGATCTCCGGGTCAGCGCTTCTGGCTGCAGCTTTTTCCTTTCCTCTAAAAGGAGAAGGGAAAAAAGAAAGGGAAATAACGCTCCCATGGCTGCACACCTCCCTCCTCCCTGTTCTGATTGTTTTACTTCTCCTGGGAACCACTGGCCTTTTATATACCGTTCCACTTCGATTACGTATTTCCCAGTATAAAGGTCTTAGTATAGCCCTGAATCTTCCCCACGCCGAAATCGTTCAAGAGACCCATGGGCCTTTGGGTTTAATAGATGTGGTCAAAAGTCCTGCCATTCGCTATGCTCCAGGACTCAGTCTTAAATATACCCAGGCTCCTCCGCCCCAATTGGGACTTTACATAGATGCCTCTGAAGCAGGAGCTATGACACACTTTAAGGAAGATCTCTCCGACCTGCAATATCTGGATTATATTTCTTCTGCCCTGGCTTATCATGTTCGTTCTCCCGATAAAGTTTTGATACTGGGAGCGGGCGGAGGAACCGATGTTCTAACAGCCCTTTACCACCAATCCGGGCAAATCCATGCCGTTGAACTTAACCGACAGATTGTGGATCTGGTAAATGGACCCTTTAAAGATTTTACCCGAGGGATCTATACCTTACCCCAGGTTCAGGTAAAAATAGCTGAAGCCCGTAGTTATGTGGAGTCGACCTCGGACGCCTACGATCTTATTCAAGTAACCCTCCTGGATGCTTTTAGTGCCTCATCGGCCGGCGTTTATGCACTGAATGAAAGCTATATTTATACGGTTGAAGCCTTTAAAAAATATCTAGAACGACTCACTCCCAACGGAATTTTGTCTATAACCCGCTGGATTAAACTCCCTCCCAGGGATAATCTAAAAGTCTTTGCCACCGCCGTACAGGCTTTAGAGGAGATAGGGACTCCGGAAATCCCCAGACATCTCATTTTAATCCGAAGCTGGGCTACGGCCACCCTTCTGGTCAGCCTGTTGCCTTTCTCCGGGGAAGAAATAGCCAGGGTCAAAGAATTCTGTCGAACCCGGCTTTTCGATACGGTTTATTTTCCCGGTATCACCGAGGCGGATGATAACAAATACAACCAGCTTCCTTCGCCCCATCACTATCATGGGGTTCAAAAAATTCTGTTTGGAGATCGGCAGAAGTTTTATCAGGATTATCTTTTTAACATAAAGCCTGCAACCGACAATCAACCCTATTTTTTCCATTTCTTTAAATGGAAGGCTTTGCCTACCTTAATAGCCTCCATGGGCAGGGAGTGGATACCCTTTATAGAATGGGGCTATATCATCCTCATTGCAGCTTTAATCCAGAGTATCCCGGTAAGTCTCATTCTGATCATCCTTCCCTTACTCCGGCTACCCACAAGTTCCACATGGGGGATCTATAAGTTGAGAGTATTCATTTACTTCGGTTGTTTGGGACTTGGATTTCTATTTCTGGAAATGGTTTATATTCAAAAGTTTATTCTGTTTTTGGCGAATCCTATTTATGCAATTTCTGTCATCATCTTCTCTTTCTTATTCTTTTCAGGCCTGGGAAGTTTTTATTCGAAGAAGTTCTCCAGACCCTCCCTTCCTATTTTGGCCATGGTTGGAATTTCGTTGGTATATTTTTTGACTTTAAAATTCATTTTCCAGTATTTTATGGCGTATGGTAGTGGAGTTAGAATTGCCATAACGATCTTGCTGGTCGCACCTCTGGCTTTCTTTATGGGAATGCCTTTTCCAATAGGCCTTAGCAAGGTATCTCTTAAAGCTCCGGAGTTGATCCCATGGGCCTGGGGAATTAACGGATACGCCTCGGTCATCAGTTCAATCCTGGCCACCACTTTGGCGATTTCCTGGGGCTTTCATGTGGTTATCGGATTGGCCCTTTTGCTCTATCTGATAGCTCTAAAAATGATCTAATTTTCAGACGATTCTCGCTTTTTTAAAGTGAACTGTATGCGTAGTTTTTCTGGAGAGTAGAGAAGTCTGGGAGTATGGGGGTATGGGAGTGTGGGGGTAGGGAAGTAGGGAAGTATAAGTGCAAATACTTTCACACTCCCATACCCCCATACTCCCAGACTTTGATAGGTGGATTAATAATATCCCTAACTGAAGGAACAACCTTCCGAGGGGTTGCGTAAAGCGGTATGAAGTTTGCATATTATTACTGAGGAGGAGAACGATATGAAAATAGTGCAAAGGTTACAACATCGTCTAAATGCGCTACATGTACACTGCTTCCTCGTAAAGATAGGTGTTAATCGAGCTACTGCCAAAGTATGGGCAGCCAGATACGAACAGTTTGCGCATCCCCTTCTTTACAGACAGTGGCGAACACACTCCTAAACTACCTGTTTCGCTCCCCAACAACCCGAAAGTTCAAGCTTGGGTTTTCCATCTTCCTTTTTCTCTCTGTGGTCGTTACCTGTAGCTGCCCCCTCCCAGGTTCTCTGTCCGAAAGAAATCTTTCCCCGGACTCTCCCCATAGGTATAGCGAAAAGGATGACCGGCCAGGGACCTTTCCTTCCCCTTCCCTTGAAGGGAAGGGGACAGAGGGGCTAATCCCCGTAAAGGACATTTCGCTTTCTCCTACCTTACAAAAAACAATATTCTCCAATGGCTTTACCCTGATAACCCAGAAGCGTTCGGGAACTGGAACTGTAGCCGTTGAAGCCTGGATTCGGGTAGGTTCTCGATATGAGACGGAATCTTTGAACGGTATTTCTCATTTCCTGGAACATATGTTATTTAAGGGTTCGTCGAAGTATACAGGGGAAGAAATTCGTAGAAAAATACGAAGGGTAGGAGGTTACCTGAATGGAGAGACCTTCTGGGAATATACTAAATATTATACGATTGTTCCAGCCGATCATGTGGATACAGCCATTGAGATAATAGGAGAAATGGTGATGAATCCCCTCCTTCGACCGGAAGATGTCGCCACTGAAAGGAAGGTCATTCTCGAGGAAATTAAGCGATTCCAGGATGATCCTCGATTGTTTGCCTTAAATATCGTGACCCGAACCCTTTTTCCTGGACATCCTTTAGGAAGACCCGTAATAGGTACCGAAAAAATAGTTAAGAAAATAACCCACTCTCAACTGGTCAACTTTTATCAGGCTCATTATACGGCCCCTAACCTCATCCTGGTTATTGTGGGAGATCTTCATCCCGAACAGATTATTCAACTTGTCAGCCGGAAGTTTTCCACTTTGCGTTCAGACCCTGGTGCAAAAATCCAACTCCAACCTCCTCCACCCCAGCAGGCTTTTCGTAGTGTAACCATCGAGCGGCTTTTGTTTCAGGCTTATGTAGCCATCGGAATTCCTACCCTGGGAGTAAAGGATCCAGATCGTTACGTCATGGATCTGATCAATGTTATCCTGGGGTCGGGAAAAAACTCCCGGATCTATCAGCGTATCAAAGAACAGGAGGGTTTATCCGACGAAATCGATTCGATTTACTTACCTTTATCGGATATTGGGGCCTGGGGAATTTATGTAGGAACTTCTCCCAAATACATCGAACGGGTCAAAGAGCTTATCTTCCAAGAGTTTGAAACTCTTAAAAATAGGCCCTTATCTGATAAAGAACTGGAAACTGCCAGGCAAACCCTGGCCGGTAATTTTCTCATTGAACGGGAGGATAATCTTAGCCAGGCGGATTTTTACGGATGGTTCGAAACGATCCATCATGCAGAAAGCATGGAAGAGTATCTGGAGAAAATTCATAGTATCTCTCAAGAAGATGTTCAACGAGTCGCTCGTCGGTACTTCCAGCCAAACAAATATAATCTATTTATTGTAAAACCGGTAAGTGGAATCAAGAAAGTTTTAGCCGGTTTGGGATATTTGTTTTAACCGTCAAAGGAGTAGAGAAAAAGGACCCAACATGAAGATCCCCCTGAGTCTTTTAAGCGTTCTTATCTTGATTGGTTTCGTTACGATGCAGTCAGAGGCAGTTAGCCTCCAGAAACAATCGACGGTGGGCAGTGAACAATCAACCATGGGTATGGGTAATAAACCACCGGCGGGGATTAAAGACCTTCAGACGACCTCTTTAATTACCTTAAAAAATGGGCTTCGGCTGATTGTGAGGGAACGCCCGGAGACCCAAACTGCGGCCTTACAAGTTTGGGTCAGGGTTGGCTCCCGAGATGAACGGGAAGGCCAGTTTGGGATTTCTCACCTGTTAGCCCATCTGATCCTTAAAGGAACAGAAGACCTCCCGGCCCCGGAGTTAGCCCAGAAGGTAGCCTCTTTGGGAGGACAAATAGGGGGAGGAACATCTCAGGAATATAGTCAGTACTATGCCGAGGTACCCGCTACAAACTATCGGGAAATGTTGAAACTATTGGTAGAAATGGTGACCCGTCCGGCGTTGCGGGAAGAAGACCTTGCCAAAGAACGGCAGGTCGTTTTGACCGAAATAGGTCGATTGAAGGATATTCCAGAGTCCTACGTCGATGAACTAGCTCTTCGAGAAGTGTTCAAGGGTCATCCCATGGGGAATCCCATCAGAGGTAAAGAAGAGGATCTGAAAAAAATTAGCCGGGATGCCCTTATCGCCCATTATCAATCCCATTATCTTCCAACCCATATGGTTATTGTTGCCGTGGGAAATGTAAAAACGGAAGAAGTAACGGAAGCGATAAGTGAGAAAATAGAAAAATGGGGAAATGGAAGAGTGGAGCAATGGCAGAATGAGCCGGGCTCTTCTCATTTCCCCTCCTCCTCTGGGTATCCCGAACAATCTCAACTCCGCGAGATTTCTTTGGGAAGCATCCTCCTTCAACAGGCCAAAATCCTCCTGGCTATCAGGGTTATGGGTCTGCAGGACGCCGATCGTCCGGCCATGGAAGTTCTGACCGGTATAATTCAGCTTCGGCTTTTTGACTCCATTCGAGAAACCCACGGACTTGCTTATGTGGTCAACTCAGATTACGTACCTCTCTCCGATACAGGAATCTGGAAGATTTATATCGAAGTTCAAGGAAAAGAAGAGAATCGAACCAGACAGGTTCTCTTTGAGGAATTAAAAAAAATCCGAACGGTTGATAAGGGTTCTTCTTTAGAAGAGGAAGTAGAGGAAGCTAAAGATTATTTAAAAGGGCGGCTGGCCAGAGTGCTAGAAACGAATCGGGATCTGGCTTCCTATTTAGGTGAAAGGGCCTTGTTCAACAGCCTGGAGAGTGAGGGGGCGTATTTTTCGAAAATAAATTCGGTTACCCTTGAAGAGGTCCATCGGGTTGCAATCCAATATATCCAGGAAACCCACTATAATCTTATCGTACTGAGACCTTTCGGTTTAATAGGAAAATTGGGATTTTTGTTGAAACAGATCTTTTAAACTCAGATCTGTTGAAACATTTCCTGAAAGAATTTATCTATCCAGCCCCGAATAACCTTTTCAGGGGTATCTACGATTTGGGTAGTTAATTCGGCCAGCTTAATTCGGCAGGCTTCAACCTGTTGATCTTTCGGAACAGGTACGGGAAGTTTCTTAACATAATTGGCGGAATTATTGGCTGAGGGGTTAATGACTTCCTTCATCCATTGAGTAGCTAAGGAAGTATTGAGATAAAGTAATAAAAACGGGATAAGATGTGCCTCATAAGGAAAAACTCCTACTACACCCTGATCGAATACACTATGTTCCATTAAGGAAGCAGATAATCGGCCCGACGTGACCATAGGAACGGCCAATCCTTTTTTAAAGTACCAGGAACTATTTTGAAATCGGGCTTTCTTATCTGTTTGATAGAATCGGAGAGCTTCTCGGGACCAGTCGATGGCCCAGCGGGTTTCTCCCACCGGGGGATAATGTCCCCCCTTGATTAAAGGGACGAAATGCCGATCCCCTTCGATTCCAAAGGTCTTTTCCTCGGTAGATAAAGTCCTGGGATCTTGGACCAGCCTCCAATCCAGGGGTTGACCCGATTTTTTCCTTGGAGGATGATCCCGATTCCAGTAGTGAAATCTCGAGTTATCCCCCGTGTAAATCCCTGTCTTGCAGGTGGCCAGCTCACCCAGAGGGACCCATCTCTGTAGCCCGTCAATCCTTCTCAATTCCAAACCTGGAGACCAGTTCATAACAAATCCCTCCGGCAGGAAGGGAGAAACTTCCGGTTTTTTCTTTAAGAAAGGGAAGTCTGAAGGGGATTTACTTTCTCTTGGGTTTTCTTTATCCTTTAACAGGACACTGAAATAGGAACGCAGGGGCATAGCCGTAAGGTAGCTTCGGACATAGTTTATATTCAAATCCTCCGAAAGCCATAAGTCTTTATAAAAAATGGGAAGGTGTTTCCTAGAAGGAAGGGAATCCAGCGAAACGAGGGATTCCGGACCATCTGAGGAATGGAGCTGGATCCACTCAATAACATCTTCCGGCTTTGGTTTCACGCGGGTAGCCCCCAGAATACAAAGTCTGGCATATCCAAAATCCACTCCCGGGAAGAAATGGGAAGGAAAGGTAATCAGATGGGTTACTTTCATTTCTTTAAATAAGTACCTTCTTAAAGGGAAATGCATACGAACGCTAAGAAACGTATCTGGAATGATATAAACCAGCCTCCCTCCCTCACGAAGTAAAGGGGCAGAAAGCTTGAGGAAGAGTCCATAGGTTTCCCGGGTATAAAAAGGGCCCAAAACCTTCTTGAATTGTCTTCTTCGTACCGGTTCCAGATACATACCGTAAGGTGGATTGGCGATGATTCCATCGAAGGCTACGTTTTGAAAAATCACAGGGTGGGAAGTCGAAGGAAGGGCCATTTCCAGAAAATCGCCTTGAAGAAGCGACAAACAATCTCCCCACCGGCGATGGAGAGAAAGGTAATGATCCCGGGAGAGCTCTACGGCAAAAACCCGATAAGCTTTTTTTAGAAGGGCCCGAATAAAGTGACCGGTACCTGCACACGGCTCGAGGATTAAACTTCCAGGAGGAAGTTGAAGCAATGAAACCATACAATTCACAATCCGAGAACTGGTGGTAAAATATTCTTGTAAAGATTTTTTCGGCATCCCTTTTCTCGTTATCCTCCAATCCGTCCTTCCTTATCCAGATCTATCACTTCATCGACAAGGCTCCCACCGACCAGACAGGATCTTTATCCGGTGATAAGGGATTAGTCCTCTTCTTTTGAAGGGAAAGCGTTAAAAGTTATGAAAATAAAAAACGTCCCTTGGAATGCATGGAAACGGTTGTGGGAAGTCCCTTACCTGTTGTTTCATTCCCACAGAGGGGGTATTATTTTATTTTGAAACTCACCCGAATGGACGGGGCAGGTTTAAAACCTGCCCCTATAGGGAAGTTTCTACCTAAGGAGTTGGAATCTCCTTCTGTTCAAGCTAACTCTGGAAGCTTAAACCCAGGGTTGACCGTTTCATAAATCCCCTATCGAGTCTTGGCAGCTTGCTGGGTAGAGGCTCCACCTCCACCACCTCTTTCCGGCTCAATTCGTATATTCTCGGTCACCTCTTTGACACCTTCAACGCTCTTGGCCAGTTCAAGAATTTTGTTCCGCGTGAATTGGTCTTCAACCACTCCCCTCAGGTGTACGACACCCAGATGAGTCGTTACAATTAAATAATCTTGAGGAGGAGGTCTCAAAGGAACTTCTGCCAGTTTTGCCTGAACCCTCTTTGTAATTAACTCATCTGCAGTAACCTGCTGAGAAGTACGTTGAGGTAGCCCACAACTTACACCCATCACCCAAACTACTAAAATAACCATCCAGAGCTTAAGTTTCTTCCCTAAATACATGATTAACACTCCTCACACTTAACATTTTAACGGTTTTTTATCTTATTACTTATCAATCGGCCAGAAATACCTCTTGAATACCTATTCATAATATGAACCCCAATTATAGAAGGTGCAAGCTGATAAGATTTTAATACTTTTATATTGGCGATGGATATAAGTTTTACAGATATTAAAATCTTAGGAGAGATCAAATCTTAATCGGCTATGAAATGGGAAGGATAGAACTATGAAGAACCTGTCAAGAGGAAGCGAAGAAGCAGTGGGGGGATTCAAATTCCGATCCAGATTCCGACAGGACCCATTCTTCTGGAAGGCAATCCGGATCCCCGTGGAAACCAATTGGTTCCCACATTCCTTCAAGCCCTCAGATCTTAGAAGGTGGTTTAATCTTGACAGACACCTGATCCTTAAATAAGATAATTCCCTCGTAAAGAGATGGCATCTTAAACCAACCAGATTTTCATAAGGGAGGCAGAATGAGACTAAAAGATAAAGTTGCCTTAATTACCGGAGGTGGCACCGGAATGGGAAGAGCTACTGCCGAATTGTTTGCCAGGGAAAGGGCTAAGGTAGCGGTGAGTGGACGACGTAAAGAAAAGTTAGAAGAAACCGTTGCTGCTATCACCTCTCAAGGTGGAGAGGCTCTGGCTATTCCAGGAGATGTGAGTCGGCATGAAGATGCCCGGCAGATGGTAATGGAAACCATAGCACGCTGGGGACGATTAGATATTCTGGTCAATAATGCAGGGGCCATAGATCGAACCAAACTGGTCGATTCTACGGAAGAGGATTGGGATCGGATTATGGCTGTTAATGTCAAGGCTATCTTTTTGACCTCTAAGTATGCTATTCCTCAGATGATCAAGCAGGGAGGCGGGTGTATTATCAATGTATCTTCCATATCGGCCCTGAGAGGACAATCCGATGCCCACTCCTATTCTGCAGCCAAGGCAGCCGTCTGTAATTTAACCAGGGCAATGGCCGTAGATTATGCACCTTATAATATTCGGGTCAATGCAGTTCTACCGGGACTGGTTGAAACGGAAATTTCACGAACCCGATTGAAACCGGGTCAGACGTGGCAGGAAATGGCCGAAAAATACTGGATCCCCCTCTACCCGTTGAAACGACTTGGAACTCCAGAGGATATTGCCAAAGGTATTCTCTATCTGGCATCAGATGATGCTTCCTGGGTAACGGGCATTGACTTAATCATCGATGGAGGATACACGGCCAGGCTCTAGAAACCCCGAAATGTTTAAATTCTCATTTTCGGTGTTACAGGTTGAAGAATATTTTTTTTCGTATAGTTGATAAACTTCATGATCTGATGCTTAAGGAACCGAGTAACTATTTGTATTTTCCAACCTGATCCTTCCACGGTCTTCGCTATGTTAGGGTTGTTACCATGAGTTAAAGGGAATAATCTTGAAGGAGTAACTATGGAGAACTCTTCTACCTCTGAAGATATTAAAAACTTACTGATACCTTTAGATCGGGACCTTTTCCTGCGTTCCCTCATTCGGGAACTGGCCGGAACATTGGAAGAGGTCGTAGGAGTCAAGGAGGCTTCTGGATTTATCAGTGTAGTCGGTCAGGCTATAGGTGAGCAGATTGATAAAGATTACAAGGAAGCCCTGTCGGTTTCTCAACTGACCCGGGAGCAAGTAGCTGACGTAATGGTCGATTTGAAGCGCCGCATTCAAGGTGATTTTTACATTATTGAGCAGGATGATGAGAAGATTGTTTTGGGGAATCGGGCTTGTCCGTTTGGAGATAAAGTACTAGGTCGTACTTCCATGTGCATGATGACTTCCAATGTATTTGGAGCCATTGCTGCCGAGAATTTAGGTTATGCCAAAGTGGAGTTAAAAGAAACCATTGCCAAAGGATATCCCCATTGTCGAGTGGTCATCTATTTAAGACAAACCCCACAAACCCAGACATGTGAAGGGAGAGAATACTTCAAAAGTTAAAAATTATTATGGACTCCGAAGATTTTCTGCAGATTACCCGACCTTTACCAGAGCCTATGTTCCTTGTTTCCGGAAATGGGGTCATCCTGGTAGCCAATCCGGCAGCCGCCGATCTTCTGAAACTAAACTATCAAGATCTTCGGGGTGTACGGCTTGATGAGCTTGTCTCCGACCCCGCCGATAAAGTTGCCCGCTACCTCAAAGTCTGTTCCAGAAGCCGGGAGTTGATACCCGGTTCGCTAACCTGGCGTACCTGCGATGGTCAACTTCTCCCTTATCGCTGCGAAGGTGCCGTTCTTCAACCGAGATCCGGTGATACGGCCGCGTGTATTCTCTTACGCTGTCGTCCCAAAGAAGAGGCCATCCATCGATTTACCCTATTGGATCAGAAGATAACCGATTTGACCAGGGAAATTACCGAACGCAAGCGAATAGAAGCTATGTTATACGAGCAACGTGAATCGCTGCGGGTTACACTTGCCAGTATCGGTGACGCCGTAATTAGTACGGATCGAGAAGGTCAGGTGACTTTTATGAACCCTGTGGCCGAGGAATTAACCGGATGGAGGCAAGAAGAGGCTTTAAGGAGGCCCTTGAAGGATATTTTCAAAATCATAAACGAGGAAACACGGAAACCGATTGAAGACCCGGTAGCTAAAGTACTCCAAGAGGGTGTTATCATAGGATTGGCCAACCATACGGTGCTCATTGCAAGGGATGGAACAGAGCGACCGATCGATGACAGTGCTGCCCCCATTCAAGATAACCATGGAAATATTTTGGGGGTGATTTTGATTTTTCGCGATGTAACCGAGCGTAGACAGGCAGAAGAAGCAAATCTCCGTTTGGCGGCTATTGTTGAATCTTCAGACGATGCGATCATCGGTAAGACCCTGGATGGAATTATCATGAGTTGGAACGCAGGTGCAGAAAGGATTTTTGGCTATTCTGCGGAAGAGGTGATAGGTCGGCATATCTCTATCCTGGCACCGCCCGAGCGTGTTGACGAAATACCTAAAATTCTGGAAAGGATCAGATCCGGAGAACGGGTCGACCATTATGAGACCGTACGTCGAAGAAAAGATGGTCAGAGAATCATGATTTCACTCACGGTTTCTCCAATTCGTGATGCTACCGGCCAAATTATCGGGGCTTCTAAGATTGCCAGAGACATCACCGAACGTAAGCGAGCTGAGGAGGAGCTTCGCAGGAGTGAGGAGCAGTTGAGAGCCATCTTCAACCAAACGACGGTGGGAATTGCCCAAACTGATCTGACGGGTCGATTTTTACTTGTAAACCAACGGTATTGTGAGATTGTAGGTCGCCCGATGGTGGAAGTGTTAAACTTGAGGATGCGGGATTTAACCCATCCTGATGATCTTCCCAATACACTTGCTTTGTTTGAACGTATGGTAGCCGGAGGACCGACTTTCGTTACAGAGAAACGATATGTTCGCCCCGATGGTTCCTACGTGTGGGTGAGCAGTAGTATGTCGGTGATAAAGGATCCGCAGGGTCATCCTCAATCGGCTATAGGCATCATTCAAGATATCACCGATCGTAAGAAGGCAGAAGAAGCCCTAAAGGAAGCAAACCGCCGTAAGGATGAATTCCTGGCCATGCTGGCCCACGAACTCCGTAACCCCCTTGCTCCTATCAGTAATACCTTAAAACTCATGCAGCTTCGAGGCACCCAGGATCCAGTCTTAAAACGGTCCCTGGATATAATGGCTCGACAAGTTCAGCACATAACCCGATTAGTGGATGATTTGCTGGATATATCCCGAATCACCCGGGGTAAAATCACCCTTCGAAAGGAGCTTGTAGAACTCGGAACCCTCCTGACCCATGCCGTTGAAACAAGCCGTTCACTGGTTGAAATCCACAGACATGAACTTTTAGTCTCCCTGCCCGAAAGACCTGTTTATGTGGAAGCCGATCCCATTCGGTTAGAACAAGTGGTTGTTAACCTTCTCACTAATGCAGCAAAGTATACAGATCCGGGGGGGCGCATCTGGGTGACCTGTGAACCGGAAGGAGAAGAGGTAGTCATTCGTGTACGGGACACCGGCATAGGTATCCCACCGGAAATGTTAGATCAAATCTTTGATCTATTCACCCAAATAGATCAATCCCTTGCTCGATCCCGAGGGGGACTTGGAATTGGATTAACCCTGGTACGCAGTCTGGTGGAGATGCATGGGGGAAAGGTATCGGCCTATAGTGCAGGCCTGGGTCAGGGAAGTGAGTTTACGGTGCGTCTTCCCACCCCCTCCCTCTCTCCCTCCCCGTCCATGGGGAGGGAAGGGGTGGGGGGTGGGGGGCACACAGACGCAGAGACCCAGGAAAGAGAAAATCACCGTACCACCCGGCCCTCCTCTCGCCGCATCCTGATTGTGGATGATAATGTGGATGCTGCAACGACACTCAGTGAATTGTTAAAGATGTGGGGGTACGACGTCAGAGTGGTATACGATGGCCTGGCAGCCTTAGAGACTGTTCCCATCTACCAACCAAATGTTATCTTACTGGACATTGGTTTACCGGGGATGAACGGATATGAAGTAGCCCGAAAACTTCGACAAGAAGCCGGCTTATCCCAAACCATCCTTATAGCCCTCACAGGATACGGACAGAGAGAAGATCCAGATCAATTTCGGGAGGTAGGATTTGATTACCACTTTACCAAACCCCTAGATCCCGCCGCTTTACGCGGCATACTGGATATCCTGAACTAACGGAGAAAGGTCTGATCATGAAGCGAACCTACCAGGTATTGATTTTATCTACAATGGGAATAAGCATTCTGGTTGTTTCGGCTGTTTGTTGGCACTCGGTTGAAGAGATCCACTACTTAAAGTCATTTTATCCCCACCAGTTTAGTGTAGAGGAAGCTTTTTACGCCAGTGCCGTGGAATTAATTAAAGTGATTATCATCAGTTTCCCGTTTTTTTTCATAGTCGGTATTGGAATTGGCCTGCTTTATTATCTACGGGGAGAATCTTAACGGAGGGAGACCTTAAACCTCGCCCTCTCACCAAGCAAGGAGGCAACTATGAAAATTACCAATCTAACCGCAACCTTATTCAAATGGCTTATTGAACCGTGGAAAGCCGGGAAAATGCGATTTGGGGGAAATATTCAGCTCGGGGTGGTAACCGTTCAGACCGATGAAGGGCTGGAAGGACATTCCTTTTTGGGCTCTTCGGGCCAAGGAGCCGATGCTTATGTCGGTCCGTTGATGACCTTGATAAAACCCATGCTGATAGGTCGGAACCCATTGGATATCGGTGCCCTATGGCAACAGATGTGGGGGATACACCGATGGGTATCTTTAAGGGCGATAGGGGCAGTAGATGTGGCCCTTTGGGATTTAGCAGGCAAAGCTGCGGGTTTGCCCATCCATCGGTTACTCGGTTCCTGTAAAAGCCAGGTTCCGGCTTATGCCAGTTCTGCCTGGCTTCCGACACCAGAAGCGTATGGCCAAGAGGCCCTACATTTTAAGTCCTTGGGCTGGACTGCCTACAAGATCCATCCCCATGGCATACCCCAAAAAGATATAGAGATCTGCCAGGCTGTTCGTGAAGCGGTAGGCGAGGATATGGTCCTGATGTTGGATGCCATGTGGGCTTACGGTTATGAAGATGCGGTTCGGGTGGGGAGGGCCATCGAAGAATTAAATTACTTTTGGTATGAAGATCCTCTCTCTGAAGAAGACCTCTACAACTACGTTAAACTCCGCCAAAAGTTGGATATCCCCCTCTTATGCACGGAATATGCCCCGGGTGGATTCTACGGTATGGCCCAGTGGGTACAGCAACAAGCCACCGATATGTTAAGGGGTGATGTGGCGGTGGTGGGGGGTATCACTCCCCTGGTAAGGATAGCTCATCTGGCCGATGCGTTTCATATGAAGTGTGAGATCCATCACGGAGGTAATTCCCTCAATAACGTGGCCAATCTCCATGTCACCATGGCTATTCCCAACTGTGATTATTACGAGTTTTTTCCAGCCACAGGCGCCAATAAATACGGTTTAGTGAAGGATATCGAAGTAGATGATAAAGGAATGGTCCATGCGCCGGAAGGTCCTGGACTGGGGTATGAAATCGACTGGGATCTGATCCAGCGAAACACAATCCAGGTACTTAGATAGATCTGTAACCGAACCTTAATGAAAAGGTCGTTCTGGCCGGTATCCCCCCGGGTATCGAATAGGTCCCCGGAAGTCCTGGAAACGAAAAGGTCGTTCCGGCCGGCGAAAACCCCTTCCCTCAAACGGGTATAATTCATAATGGTAGAGGTTTTCTAAGGGATTGTAGCGGATAAAAGTCTGGGGGTTTTGATTCCGATAACGTAATAAATACGTCCGATAGGCCCTGAGTTGAGAATAATCAGGTCCACGGGACGGGATATCTATTTCTGAATAAGGGTTGGAATCCAATGGGAGTGAAATCCTGTCAGAAGTCTGGGGTTCCGAGTTCATCGAAATCCATTGGGAATCAGATTGGGGAGATTCGGGGGATTGAACAGGAGGCTTAACTCTTTTTCTCTCCCCGTAAGATTCGGATCTGTAGGTCTCTTTTTTTAGATTCTTTTCCCTTTTTCGAGGAAGTAAATTAACCTCCGGCTTATTCTCAATTTGAGCGGTTTTTAGCTCTGGACCCGGTGAATGGGATTCAACAGGCTGTTTATCGAGGTTTACCCCATCATCGAATTCGGATGTGGCAGGTAAATTCTGGGATTTGTTCAAAGTTCTAGAGGGAGATCCTTTCTTAGTTAGGGGGGCAGATGAGGTTTTAGGCTTACTGGAGTCTGTCCCGGGTTCGATTGCAGGGGATGAAGAAGGAATCAGCCCCGAAGGTTCGGCAACCGCGCTTTCCGATTGAAGGACAATGGGATCCAAATTATCCAGACGGAGGGATAATTCTTCATTGTAGGATATATGTCTGAGAAGGAAAAGAACTGTTAAGAGAATAATTACACCCACAGATAAGAAGCGAATTCCTCTCAACCATTTGGTGGAACGATTTTTACCGGAAGTTAGAGTGGAGCTGAGCCCTTGTTTTAAGAGGGTTTTGAGGCTTTGAGGATTGAGAACTTCCTTAAGCCAGGTCTCTGTTTGAAGATTCTTATCTTCCAGGGAAGAGATTCTCTCCTTGAAATCTCTTTCCAGCCTTTCTATCCCGGCCAGGACCTGGGTCAGTCCCTTCTTTAGTTGAAGATTCTTCTCTTCTTCCAGAATTCGTGCTTCCTTTAAAAGGGCTTCCATTTTTCTGTCGGCTTCTTGAATCTCTTCCAGTTTTTTCTCCAGGCGCTGAACGATCCCATCGGTTATCATAGCAGGACTCGACGTCCTGAGTTTCTTGAGTTCTTCAATCTCCTTTTGCCTGGAAGCCAGTTCTTTTTTATAATTACTTTCCAGGACTTGAATTTCTTCCTGCAACTGCTGATTTTTAATTCGGGATTCTTCCAGGTCTGTTTGCAAAGCAGAGATTTGTTTTTCATAGAGGGCCAGTTTTTTTCTAGTTTCCTCCGAGAGGGACTTATCTGCAGCGGCTTTGGCTTTAACGAGCTGTTTCAACTTTCCGATGAGAAGTTTCTCTTTTTTAGTCCTTTCTTCCAGCTCTGCTTTGATCTGGGCCAACTGCTGAGCGCTTAGAGCCTTGGTTTGATCCATCTCGGCCTGTAGCTGTTGAACCCTCTCCATAAGCTGAGCCTTTTCTTCCAGCATCTGGGCTTCGGTTTGCTTATATTGGACTTGAATAGAATTCAACTTCTGATTTAATTCCTCTTCTTTTCTAAGATGCTCGTTAAGTTGATTTCTTAACGCATCAACTTCTCGGCCTTTGACGAGCAGCTCAGCAAGTTGAGTTTCCAGCTCGGCCTCTTTTTTCTGATGTTCTTCAAGCTGTTTGCTTAAATTCGCCCCCCGGGTTTGAAATCTGGTCAATTCTTCTTTCAGCGCCTTTTCGGACTCTAATTTTTCCCAGATGGTCTTTTGAAGTTGCTGCTCGGCCTGTTTTACCTGTTCAAGCTCCCGGGCAATTCGCCTCTTCTGGGCCTCCTCGTCGGCAAGCTGTTGGGCTAATTTCTTTCTTTCCTGATCCAAACGTACCAAAGCTTTTCCACGTTGGATATGTTTCCGGGCGAGTTCCGCAAATTTGAGATGATCTTTCTTTTTAGTCTGCTGGAGACTATTCAGCTCATTCTTTAAGGTTGCAAATTCCCTTTCAATGTGTTCCTTAGCATCGATAATGGCCTGAAGCCGATTCTGAAGCTGAGTTTTTTCTTCGGTTAATCGGGCTATTTCCGTTACAAGTTCCTCCTGGCTTCGTCCTCCTTTTTTATCCGGCTTACTGAACCTCAGCTCCAGTTGCCGTTTAAGCTCATTGACCTGATCTAGCTTTTCTTTTAATAATTTAGCTGCAACCTTAAGCTTATCTCCTTGCAACTTTAACTTCTGGTTGGCTATAATTTTCTCTTTAAGTAAAGTGTCGAGTTGATCTTGAAGCTCCTGCTGATTGGCTTGGAGTTTTGCAATAGCTTCTTTAAACTGTTCCTCGCTGACGCGTTTAGCCTCCTGAAGTTCTTGGTAGGTCACCGTAAGAGCTTCCAGTTTTTCCTCAAGTTCCTTTTTTTCCCGGGAGATTTGAGACAATTCGGCTTTGAGGGATTTTTCTTTCAGTTTCAATTCCTCAATTTGCCTGGAGAATTTTTGCTGAATTTCTGTTTTTTCATATCCGGCCTGAGAGAGCTTTTCTTGTAAAATCCGTATTTTATCTTGAAGAGACTTTAAATCATTAATCGAATAGGCTTCAGATTCGGCGACTCGCCTGGATTTACCGACCAGATTATTTCTTTCTTCTTCCAATTGGGAGAGCTGTTCTTGAAATTCCTGTTGAAGTCGTCTTTTGCTCTCCAGGATCTTTTCCATTTTTTCTTTCAGAAGTTCCTGATTTCTCAGATGTTCTCTAACTTCAGCTTCGAGGAGTGCTTTTTCCTGAATAAGGGCCTGGACTTTACTGGACTCTTCCAGGGGGTTGTCTTCAGATCTGGAAGAAATATTTCTGGTAGATTTAGCCTCTTTTTCTTCCACCAGAGGGAATGTTAAGGGTGCATACAGGTCCAGGCTCTCTTCCATTTCAGGGGCCTGATTTGAATTTGGAGAAAAGGTTTCGGCCTGAGGAGAAAGGTCATCCTCTCCCTGGGAACCCGATATGTTTTTCGAAGATCCAGTGGGTTGGGGTTCTGAGGATTTTTCCCCTTCCCATGTCGGGGTATATAACTCAATGGCTTTCTTTTTTCCTTCCAAGGCTTGAGGATGATCGGGGTAGATGGCCAGACACCGTTGATAATAGGTTAAAGCCTTGGCCGCCTCTTCTTTTTCCAAACAGATTTTTGCCAGGTTTAAGTATTCATTCAGTGCCTCTTCCCTTTTACCTAGCTGTTGATAGGTTTCGGCCATTTTAGCCCTTATATCGAGGTTAGAAGGAAGTAGATTTAGAGCTTTCTGGTAATACTCCAGGGCCTCTGCCGGCTTCTGCCGTTTTGAGCTTAACTCTCCTAACGTGAAATATTCAAAGGCACTTTTTTCCAACTGCCCCAGATGCTGATAAATTTCAGCGCATCGGGTATGAGCAATAGCACTGTTATAGACCAGAATGAGAGCAGATTGATAAAGCCTGAGGGCTTTCTCATAAAAGCCCTGTTGGTATAGTTTTTCTGCTACGGAAAGATAAAGTTCATAAGCTTTGGTATGTTTTCCGATGCGATTATATTCTGCACCCAGATTTTCACAGGCCTGATCATCTGGAGCAAGAGATAAAATCTTTTTGTAGATCTCAATGAGATGGGTACTGACTTTAGAAGGATTATGCTGTTGGGTAAGAAGGTTAGCCGCCCGGTGGTAATGTTCTATAGCTGCTTGAGGCTGATCTAGTTTTACTAAAAGATCCCCCAGCTCAACATGAAGGGTTGGGTTATAAGGATCCTTGTTCAACTGATCCTTATACTGAGCTATCTTTTTCACCAGCTTCTTTTTACCTCCCCCTGAGAAAAGTCCGCCTAAATCCAAGTTCATAAAGGAACCATTCTCCTAAATCTAAGAAGGTTAAAATTCTATCTAATACTTCCGTCCCTACCTCGTTTCCAGGCCCTGTCCCCCTGCCATTGACTTAAAAACGAGCAAAAAAGTCTAATCTCTTTTTAGCTCCACCGGGAGCAATCTATTTATGGCAAAAACTAACGCCTAAAAACCTCTTAGTTCCAGGAGAAGCAGCCTGTTCCAACAGGTTACTCCTGCTGGAGCTGAGAGATTTTCAGATTCTCTAATGGCTATCATCAGGATGCCCCATGGGGTCTACTTAAACTTTAAGTCAACGACCTTAAAGCCCGGTTTTACCGTAGAAGAGACAGAACCCAGGGTAAACTATAAAGAATATCTGTCAATTTTTAGACATATAGAGCCATAAAAAGGTTTAGCAAAAGTAAAACGTAAAACATAAAAATCCGGCAGGGGAGTAACTGACGTTTTATAAATTTTATTTTAAAGGCCAAAAATACGGAAGAAATAGAGTGGCCAAAATCCAGAATAGAACATTTAAAGGCGTTCCCACCTTCACATAGTCGATGAACTTATATCCTCCAGGTCCGTAGACCATGGTGTTGGTTTGATATCCGATAGGAGTGGAGAAATCGGCGGAGGCTCCGAACATAACGGCCAGAATGAAGGGTTTAGGATTTACTCCCAGGGAGGTAGCGGTGGAAATCGCAATAGGAATCAGAAGTACCGCTGTAGCGTTATTGGACATCACGGCGGTAAGGAAACTGGTTAGAAGATAAAAAGCAGACAGGACCGCTGTAGGGCCTAGAAATCCGACCATAGAGATCAGGTGATGGGCAATTAATTCCGCTGCATGGGTTTTTTCCATAGCCGTTCCAAGGGCAATAGTTCCTGCAATTAAGATCATTACCGACATATCTACGGAGCGATAAGCAGCCTTGAGGGGGATACATCGGGTTAAAATCATCAGCATGACCCCTAGGAGGGATAAAACCAGGATAGACATAAAATCCAAAGCAGCCAGAACAATAACCATCAACATGATTCCAATGGCAATAGGGGCCTTATCTTTATAGATGACGGTCTCTTCAATACCTTCTAATAAGAGGAAATCCTCACAATCCCGAAGTTTTACAATGGAATCCACATCTCCCAAAACGAGGAGGGTATCTCCGAGTCGAAGCCGGATCTGTGAGATTTTCTCCCGAATGTGAATTCCGTGACGCTGGATAGCTACCACGGTCACGCCATATCGGTTTCTAAATCCGACTCCCCGTGTGGTGCGGCCAATAAGAGAGGAATTAGGGGTAATAACCAGTTCGGCCAGAGTACTGTTTTGTTCTTTAAATTTAATCTCTCCGGGAGATAAATCTGGAAGTAATTCTACATCATCTTTGTTATAAAGGGAGACAATATCTGTAACACTGCCCCGAACCAAGAGAACATCCCCTTCTTTTAATACCAGGGAAGGAAGGGGGGTCCAGAGGATTTCTTCTCCTCGAATGAGTTGAAGGATTTTAATGTCGGGGTATTTTTTTAGGATGGCTTCGGACAGTGTCTTTCCGGCCAGTGAAGACCCCTTAATGATTTCCATCTCGGTCAGGTATTCCTTGATATAGTTACCGGAGATATAACCCGTTACACTGGCCCGTCGGGGTAGCAGATGATAACCGATAAAAAAGATATAGAGAATACCGGCTACGGCGAAAATGATTCCCAATTGGGTAAATTCAAACATCTTCAACTCAGGGAATCCATATTTTTTAATCAAAAAGCTGACCAGGACATTGGTGGAAGTTCCGATCAGGGTGCAGGTTCCTCCAATAATCGTTGCATAGGAAGTTGGGATGAGAAGCTTCGAGGGACTTATCTCGGTCTGATAAGAAATACCTAAAATGATGGGAAGAAATACCATCATAACCGGAGTGTTGTTAATGAAGGCCGAGATAAAGGTAACGACCAGCAGGATGGATAAGAGAAGCTTTTTTTCATCCTTTCCGGAGATCTGTATAATCTTCTTCCCAATAAATCCCACGGCTCCGGTTCGGAGGAGACCGGCACTTAAAACAAACATGGCTGCTACGGTAATGAGGGCCGGATTACTGAACCCGGCGATCGCTTCCTCGGGGGTTAGAATACCGGTGAGGATCAAACCGATCATAATCCCCAAAGCAACGAGATCGGCGGGCACCAGTTCTGTTACAAATAACACCACCGAAGCAAGCAAAATAGCCAAGACGATAAGGATTTGCATAGAAATGGTTGCAAAATCGGAGGTGCCATGGTAAAGCGAATCACCATATTTATACCTCGACGGCGGTTCGTATTACCTATAGGTGAGAGAATTTTTTTCCACCTCCCATGTTGCTATCACCTGGGTTAAAACACTTTTGATAAAGATAGTCAGGGGCACTGAAAATACAACTCCCCAGAATCCCCACAGGTAATTACAGATTAAGATGGATAAGATAATAATGGCTGGATGAATATGCGTTGTTTTACCTGTAATAAAAGGGGTTAAAATGTTTCCTTCAATGGTTTGAAAGCCGATGTAAATCAGGCCGATTTTAACAAATCCCCACCAGGTTCCGAATTGCAAAAATGCTACCAGGAAAATGGGTATACTCACGATAATGGGACCGAAATAAGGGACCAGGGTAGAAAGTCCGGTTAAAAACCCCCAGAAAAGAGAATAGTTAAGACCGCTCAGAGAAAAAGCCACGGTGGTAAATCCCCAAAGTATCATAATCACGGCGAGCTTACCTCTAACAAAATTACCCATTTGCCGGTCGATATCATATAAAATATTGAGAACTAGCTCTTGATTCCCCGGTAAATGTCGTGTGAGCCAGGTCCAGAAGAGATCCTTGTCCTTCAAAAAGAAAAAAACCAGAAACATAATGACCAGTTGATCAACCACATTGGTAATAGCTCCGGTAATAGCCGCCAGAACCAGCGAGATAAAATTAGCTATAACCTTTTCGGTTTCAGCCGATATGCGATCTAAAACTTGCTGGCCATAGGTGGTATTAATAACCTCTTGATGTCTTGCCTGGAAATCAAGGATATACTGTCGGACCTCCCGGGTATAAAAGGGGATATCCTGGAGGAGATTGGTCAGTTGCTCGATAAATAGGGGGAGGAGCCAGAATAGGACAATGATCAAAAACCCTATAATAAGGATAAAAACCAGGGTAATGGCTAAGATCCTGGGGATCCCCAGAAGCTCCAAACGCGTTACCGGTTCATTGAGCAGATAAGCCACCACCATAGCGGCTAAAAAGGGGCGGAGGGGGGAAGAGAAGAAATAAAAAAGGACTCCTCCCATAAAGATAAAAAAAAGAGTTACCAGCGTAGGAGATAGTTTAAGTTTAGATACTGGAATCATAAAAACGGTTCCTTCCTCATTAATCCAAAATCTAGAGACTGATTTTAATTTGTTTTAACTTGCATTATGAGGGAAAGTCAATCATTTTATTTTTAGGAACGGGATAAAAATATGGAAAAGCGAATTTTTGGTAAGACCGGCTTAAGGGTTCCCACCATCGGAATGGGAACCTGGCGAACCTTTGATGTGCGGGGAGGGGAAGAAGAACGACGGCGCTACCAGATTGTTGACGAGGCCTTAAGGGTCGGAGCAAATTTTTTTGATTCTTCCCCCATGTATGGGGAGGCGGAACGGGTTCTGGGAGAAGCCCTTCGAGAGTCTCGAGACCGGGCTTTGGTGGCCACCAAGGTATGGGCCAATTCCCTTCGGGAAGGAAAAAATCAAATTCAGCGTGCGCTTCGGTTTTTTCAAGGACGTGTGGAGGTTTACCAGATCCATAACTTGCTTGCCTGGCAGGAACATCTACCGGTATTGGAAGAGTTAAAAGCTGAGAAAAAAATTCAGGTAATCGGGGCTACCCATTACAGTCCTTCGGCCTTTGGAGCACTTCGGCAAGTTATGGAGACCGGAAGGATTGAGGCCATTCAGATTCCCTACCATGCCCTGGAACGTACAGTCGAACGAGAAATCCTGCCCCTGGCCGAATCCCTAAAACTTGGGGTCATTGTGATGCGCCCTTTAGGAGAAGGGATGCTGGTCAGGCGTCAACCCGGGGTTACGGAGCTGGAGCCCTTTAAGAAATACGGAGTCGAGACCTGGCCCCAAATTTTATTAAAGTGGATTCTCAGTGATCCTCGGGTCCATGTAGCCATCCCGGCTACTTCAAAAATCGGACGAATGACCGAAAATGCCCAGGCCGGAAATCCACCCTGGTTCAGCGAAGAAGACCGGGAACGGGTCTGTTATCTGGCCAGAAAGGTTATTTAGAACTTTATCGGAACTGCTCAAGATTAATCACCAGAATCCAGAAGTCAGAATGAAGGGGTCGTTCTAAACTTTATCTATCCACCCTTTGTATAAAGATCCTCTCTCGCTGTTCTGACTTCTGACTTCTGATTTCCCATGGCTTATAACACAATTTTATATTCTGAAGACGGTCCCGTCGGCACTTTAACTTTAAATCGTCCCCACGATGGGAACATGTTCAATCCCGAAATGTGCCATGAAATAAGGGATTGCATTAACCAGATTCGTCGAGAAACCAGAACCCGGGTTCTGGTTATCACAGGAGCCGGAGATAAATTTTTCTGTCTTGGAGGAAGGAAAGAAGAGTTAGAGGATTCCCTTTTATATGCCGGAGTCTTACCTACTTTGGAAGTATACGAAAGCATCGAAAAGTTGCAAAAGCCTGTGATTGCTTCGGTTAATGGTTATGCCGTTGGGGGTGGTAACGTCTTACAAATGGTCTGTGATCTCACCATTGCCAAAGAAAGTGCCATCTTTCGCCAGGTAGGTCCAGCCATGGGAAGCTTCGATGCCGGGTATGGAACCTGGTATTTGGAAGACCTGGTGGGGAAAAAACGGGCCAAGGAAATCTGGTTTCGAAATGCCAAAATAACGGCTCGGGAAGCTCTTGAAATGGGCCTGATTAATAAAGTGGTCCCGGATGATCAACTTGTCGCAGAAACCAGGAAAATGGCTCTGGAAATTGCAGAGCGAGGATCCTTTGCCCTGGCTTCCATCAAGGCGGCCTTCAATGCTCGACATGGGGGAGTATCCGGTTTAGCCCGGCTATCCCATGATCTGCTACTCCGACTTTACCTGGATACGGCCGAGTCCAAAGAGCTGGGGGCTTCGTTCCAGGAAAAGCGGAAACCGGATCCTGAAAAATTCGGGCATTAAGGTAATGATTCCTATGAAAAAAATGAAAGCCCTGGTTAAGAAACGTGCCGAACCCGGCCTGTGGTTGGAAGAAGTGCCGGTTCCGGAAGTTGGCATTAATGACGTCCTGATAAGGGTTCATAAAACTTCTATTTGTGGTACAGATGTTCATATCTACAATTGGGATGAATGGGCCCAAAAGACCATCTCGATTCCCTTGATCATAGGTCATGAGTTTGTGGGAACCGTGGAAGAAGTGGGAAGTAATGTCCACGATTTTAACAAAGGGGATCTGGTAAGCGGTGAAGGGCATATTGTTTGTGGGCGCTGCCGAAACTGCCTGGCCGGACGCCGACACCTGTGTAGGAAGACCCGGGGGGTGGGAGTGGATCGAGATGGAGCCTTTGCAGAGTATATCTGTATTCCTGTAACCAATGTATGGTATTGCGATCCCAGCATCCCGACCGATATCCTTGCCTTCTTCGATCCCCTGGGCAACGCTACCCATACGGCCTTATCTTTTGATCTGCTGGGTGAGGACGTGCTGATAACCGGAGCTGGTCCTATCGGCATCATGGCCGCAGCTATCGCCAAACATGCCGGTGCCCGCTATGTAGTGATAACCGATGTTAATCCCTATAGACTGGAGCTGGCTAAAAAAGTGAAGCCTACCCGGGTGGTCAACGTCACCAAAGAGCATATCGAAGATGTGGTAAAAGAGCTGGGAATGAAAGAAGGCTTCGACGTGGGGCTTGAAATGTCTGGAAATGAGGAAGCTTTCAAAAGTATGCTGGCCAATATGTGCCATGGTGGTAAAATCGCCATGCTGGGAATCCATAAAAACAACTTCGCCATTGATTGGAACCAGATCATTTTTAACGGATTAACAATTAAAGGTATCTATGGACGGGAAATGTACGAAACCTGGTATAAAATGACTAGTATGATCCAGACAGGCCTGGATGTCTCTCCGGTCATCACCCACCGGTTTCGATATCAATTTTTTCAAGAAGGCTTTGAAGTCATGCGCTCCGGTAAATCCGGAAAGGTTATTCTTAATTGGATCGACTAGGAGAGGGAGGACTTCTGGAATATGGCTTTGGGATATTGAAATACGGCTCTCTGACACGGTTCTGGGACAGGAGGAAATGGGGATACGGAGACGTGAGAATTCCCCCCGTCTCCATGTCCCCGCGTCCCAGTGTCTCAGGAGTCCTCGTATCTTACTGGTGCTTTTATATCCTTGGGATTAATCCCTGTTGGTCAGTAACTCCTAAAAAGGAGGAAAATACCCATGTTTGAGACCATGAAACCTTACCTGAGGCAACAACTCCAGCAAATTGAGGAAAGTGGACTCTATAAAGTCGAACGGATCCTCATCAGCCCCCAACAGGCCAACATCCGTGTGAAGACAGGCCAGAGTGTTCTAAATATGTGTGCCAATAACTATTTGGGCCTGGCCGATCATCCTGAGATTATCGAAGCGGCTAAAGCAGGACTGGACAAATGGGGTTACGGACTCTCATCGGTCCGTTTCATCTGTGGAACTCAAGAGATTCACAAAATTTTAGAGCAAAAAATCTCCGAATTTTTAGGTACAGAAGATACCATCCTCTATACTTCCTGTTTTGATGCCAATGGAGGACTTTTTGAAACTCTGCTCTCCGAAGAAGATGCAGTCATCAGCGATGAACTTAACCATGCCAGCATTATCGATGGTATAAGGCTCTGTAAAGCCAGAAGATTTCGTTTCAGGAACTGCGATATGGAGGACCTCGAGGCTAAACTCAAGGAAGCCGCCGACTGCCGTTTCCGCCTCATAGCCACCGATGGGGTATTTTCCATGGACGGAACCATCGCCAGATTACCGGAGATCTGCGATCTGGCAGATAAATACAAAGCATTGGTCATGATCGATGATTCCCATGCCGTAGGAGTCCTCGGCAAGGGAGGAAGGGGTACCCATGAATACTGGGGAGTCATGGATCGGGTAGATATCATTACAGGTACTCTCGGAAAGGCTCTGGGTGGAGCCAGTGGTGGTTATACCAGTGGAAGAAAGGAGATCGTGGAACTGTTGCGCCAGCGCTCACGACCCTACCTTTTCTCCAATACCCTTGCACCCGCCATCGTGTGCGCATCCCTCAAAGCCCTAGAGATGATCTCGACTTCAACCACTTTACGGGATCAGCTCGAGGAAAATACACGCTACTTTCGAGAAAAAATATCCAAAATTGGACTCAACATTAAGCCCGGTATCCACCCCATTGTACCGATCATGCTGGGTGATGCGGTGTTGGCCCAAAATATGGCCGCCAGATTACTAGAAAAAGGAATCTATGTTATCGGCTTCTTTTATCCCGTGGTGCCTAAAGGAATGGCCAGAATTCGGGTTCAGATCTCGGCAGCCCACTCCCGGAAAGATTTGGATTTTGCCGTAGAAATGTTTGCCGAAGTCAAAAAAGAATTTGGAATATAAAACACCTGACCGTAAATCAGGGAAATTCTCACAGAGGTGATCCACTCGACTTAGCATCACAGACCTGTCTGCGGGACAGGGGCAATCTTGATCCCGCTAGACGGTAGACGGTAGGGAATACGTTATCTGCAGGGACCAACCAGGTGTTGCAAATAGAGTAGTCACCTCTGAAAGCCTGCTCGCTTTTGGAGAAAGGAGGAGCAACCATGAACCTTTTGTTTCTCCTAGGAAGAATTATTTTCGGGGGATATTTCATTTTAAGTGGTTTAAACCATTTTAAAAATCTTCCCATGTTATCGGGCTATGCTCAATCGAAGGGCACTCCAGCTCCCTCAGCAGCAGTGATAGTTTCAGGTATTATGATCCTGCTGGGCGGGTTGAGCATACTTCTTGGGACATATCCTGTTGTGGGTATTATCTTGATCATAGCTTTTTTGGTTCCTGTCTCCTTCATAATGCATAATTTTTGGGCAGTTGAAGATCAACAAATGAAGATGGCAGACATGATTAATTTCACAAAGAACATGGCCCTGGTGGGAGCCGCCTTGATGTTTCTGGCCATTCCAAGGCCTTGGCCGCTGAGTATTGCGCTGGGAGAATAGGATGGGCCTGGTAGCATTTTTGAAGTTGAGGGCATCGGTTTTGGTTTCTTAAATAGGGGATGGGGAAGCAAATTTTATCGAACTCATGAAAACCTCAAGGATTATACCGATAAAATTACCCGGACTCGGAATCAGAACGCGCCACCGGAAAGCCGTGAATCTTTTTCTCAATCACCCCTTTCACATAGGGAAGCATGACCTTGTTTTCCAACATCCACTTAAGTTCATCCGGCTCGAAACCTTCCAACAACTTTAAAATAAGATGGGGGGGGGTTCGAGGGTTGTTAAGAAGCGCAAAGCGAATTTGGGGATGGTTCTGCCATTGAGGATTTTCTCCGATTTTATTTAGAATGTGGCTGGGAGTTTCCAACCACCTGGAAAGATTTAGAATCATATCGGCATCGTCAAAGAACCGCTTCAGAATAAAATCTAAGAAGGTAAGGCTCTCCGGAGGTAACTGATCCAGCATCCTGAGAATATCCCCGGAAGAAGCCTCCATGACTGCTATCTGATCGGATAGTGAGAGATGGATAAAAATCTCTCGGGCTATTTTCTTAGCTTCCAGACGAACCTCTGCGGCTATTTTCTTTCTATGGAAAACGACGGCGAGATCCTTCAATCGCAGGGAAGGCAAAATTTTCTTTAAGGAGGTGGGATCCATTTGGGGGTTGCAAACGATAGCCAGCAGAATCTCATGGCGATGGGACCATCGAGAGTGATGGGCGATGAGGTTGAGTATTTCTGAAACCTTGCTGGTCTGAGCGATAATCAATACGTCTTCTTCCGTTAAATGGGGATTAACCAAAAGGGCTTCAATGATTTTTGGGTCGTTATCATGGAGAAATTTCGGAATCTCTGCTTTTGTGGCATTCCGGGCCATGGTGATACGCTCACCCAGGGAGATCCCCTCCTTGGCCAGGACTTTGCTGGTACCCAGAATAGCTTTCTCCTGAACCTCCAGTCTTCTCTGTTCAAAACTTTTCTTCTCCTTTTCTATGAGATGATTCACCAAAAGGTTCAGATAAGCTTCCTGCACGAAGGGATAAAAGATGTTTTCAACTCGAATTTGCTCCACAAGCTTTTCAATAGCGGCGTAAGGAACGCCATCAAATTGGTTCTTTAATTCCTCAATGGTTTTATAGAGTTCCAGATACCTGGAAATCAGGAGATTTTCTCGATGTTCCATTTCGAATCTCTCCAAAAGACTGATGGCATTCTGGCTTTCTCCGCTATTATAATAAATCAGGCTCAGGTTAATATAACCCTCCAGAAATTGAGGATAGACCTCGATGAGACCCCGATAGATCTCCTTAGCTTTACGGATCTCCCCTTTCTTCCAGTGCTGATCTGCAATCCAGCAATAATCTTTAATAGCTCTACGTATCAATTCGGAGAGTTCACTATCCATGGATTCCAATGAAGAATGAGCCATAACCTGTTTCCAGTAGGCAAAAGAAAGGGGATAATTACCCTGACACTGATGAAGGATTCCTAAGTAAAGATATTGCTGGAGAGGGATCCACTCTGGCTTCTCAGAGAGTCCTTCAAGGTTCGGCGCAAACTTAGCCAGTTGATTCCTGATCTTTTCAGCCTCTGCATGATTCTGACGGTTCAAAAGGTCTTGAATAACTCGGTTATATTCTCGAACGATCTGAGGCTTTAAGGAAAGGCCTGGAGGAGTATATTTAACGGCATGGTCCCAATAGATCAGTGCCAGATTATAATCTCCTTTAGATTGATGAGCTAAAGCCAGAGATACGTAGTGATAAAAGGGATCTCGTTCTTGTTTAATGTGTTCAAACACCTTGACTATTGGTTATCCGCTGCCTGTTGCCTATTGTTTGCTAACCCTGAGTCAGGACAACTAACAAGAGACAGTGGATTAAATCTCTAATTGAACAACTTCTTCCAGAACCGGACTCAGGCTCATATTGATCCCTTGAATATGCTGAATAGTGAAATTCCGATCTATCCAGTTGTGGCTGTGTCCCCAAAGGGCCACTTTGACCTTAGGATAATTTAAAAGCAACTCACCCATCCGATGACTTCCCATGTAAGCATTACTAAAGGCGAGTCCGGGATCCGGTCGTTCTTTGATTCCTTCTTTAAAGGGAACATGGTGGGTAATACAGATAATTTTTTCAACAGTCGGATTCTGCTGACACCAGTTTAATTGGGCCTTTAGATGTTCCAGCATGAGATTGCAGAAGGTATCATCGGAGTACCTCCAGGAAATACCCACTACATCGTTCCAGGTCACCACACCTAGTTTTTTATCCCTGATATAGAGAAGAACCTTTCGGGCATAGTCTTCGTCATTCAGTTGAGACCATGGTTTGTAGATCCGCTTTCCTTTTTCTTTATCCAGGTAACCGACGAAAACTTCATCTGAAAAAGGAATTTTAGTTTGCCGAAAGGAGTAATCGTACCATCCTATATTGCCTACAAAGGCGATGTTTTTGTAGATAAAAGGGGTAATCTGCTGATCCAGATAATGAAAGCCATAATCTTTAAAAAGCTCAGGGAACCACTGCTTATACCGCTGATAAGAGTCTCCTCCCTTCAAGACCCAGAGATCATGGTTCCCTACGGTCGCTATTTTAAGCCCTCTAAACTTCTCAAAAAGTCCCAAACACCGGTGGTAACGCTCTTCCTGAATCTCTGAGATATCCCCACCTAGAATTAAAACCTCTGCCTCGGAGTCACATATCCTTTTGACAATCTTTTCCAGATGGTCCTTATGTCTGGGGTAATGAAGATCGGAAAGTGCAATGATTTTCATGGATTTTTCCCCTTTTTCCTCGCCTTAACAATATGATGACTTTTTACCGTCAAAAAGCGCCCTCCTTGTTGAACATACTGGACCCACCGATCCCACCGTCCGTCTTTCATCCACTTTACTTTTAAGGGACTATTCTTAAAATATAAGTCGATCATTTCCTCCGGGCTTTCAAATTTTATAACTTCCTTTTCAATTTGGAAGAATTCTAGGGTAAAGCCGGTCTTTTCCAAAACCTCTTTTAAACGCTCCTCTGTATAGGCAAATCGAGAAGGAATACCTAATTCAAGCCACTGATCATGATGAAAGCATGCAAAAATCAGGCAAGATCCCTCTTCCAAAGCTTCAAAGGACTTGTGAATAATTTCATTTGACAGACAGAGGTTAGCCACGACCAGATCCGGTCTTCTTCCCTGGAGAAATTCCTGATAAGGAGTTTTCTCGGCATCTCCCTGGACAAACTTTACATGGGCCAAGGCCTTCTGATCTGCCAGTCCCCTTGCTCGATGGATTTCCTCCTGGGAAATATCCACGCCTACAATATATTGGGCATAGGGAGCCAGCTCAAAGGTTAAACCACCACTTCCGCAGCCTATATCTAAAAGCCATTTATTTTGAATATTTTCCTCCAGGATTAAGCCAATCAAAGTCGGGCTCGGCTTGTGAGAATGTATACGCCCCTGTTGTTGGGCGTATGAGGTAATTGAAATAGTAACCCGGGGTAACATATCCTTGCCGAACATTTTCGTCCATACCTCGTTTTCAGGTTCCAGCCTCAACACCGTTGTAAGCACTTTATCACTCCTAACATCCCTCATTCCCATACGCACCAGGATAAGGAGTGAGGTCCATGGGGAGGGCCCCCTTCCCCCGCTTTGCAGGGGAAGGAACTTTGAAGCGAAGTTCCATCCCCTGCCTCCCCCCCTACTCCTCCCGTGGACGGGGGGACCACAGGGAGGCAGAGTGGAGGGCGCCTTAACCTGGCGCCTAGGCCCTCATTCCCCCTTTGAAGAGGCTTTTAATGAAGCTATGGACCGAAATGTTATGCTTAAGTAATATCTTGATACACCTTTCAACCTATACCTTTCCCTTGACAGAGTCATAGGAACTAAGATTATACTTAAAAAATAGCTATGGTCACTTCCCTTCAGAAAAAACCCTTGCGGGTTTCCGTAATCGGTATTGACGGTTCCGGGAAAAGTTCTACGACCCTTCGAGCCATTCTCCAGTTGGGCTCCGACTTTTCCATCTGTAAACCGGGTCGGGATCCTTTTGCCCTCCAGGGTGGTCAGATTACCTATTGCTTGCCCAGGATTTCCCGGTTCTTCGAGTCCTTCTTTAAATCTGTGGATGCCACCAAAAAAAGATCCTGGATCGGCATGAGTCGTATCCTCTTCGTACTTTATCAGGGATGGTTAGAACCCTATATGATCCGTAAGTATCAGCCGGACCTGGTTATAAATACTCGATGCATGATTATCGACCCGGCTATTTATAGCCACCTTTATTACCCCCGGTTAGGTAACCGCTTAAGCCTCAAACAGAAACTCCGGATCGCACGATCCCTTTCCCGACTTCCCTTTCGGGATCTGTATATTTTTTTAAATACTCCCGCTCAGATAGCCATGGAACGCATCTACAAGCGTATTGCCAGGGAACCTGGTTATGAGTCACAGTCCCGAGAATACTGGTTGCACCTCCATGAACAAGAAACCATCCTAAACCATTTGAGTGAGAGATTCCGGGAAACCCTGATGGTTGCCCAAAAAATGGCGCCCTTCAAGGTAATCGAAATCGATACTTCTCAGTATCCTGAAGAGGAAGTTGCCGAATGGATTAATCAACAGGTGCGTCTTTTCCATCAAAATTTACTGACCTGTTTTAACTATTGACTTTTAGTTTAAAGTAAGGCATTAAACTCTTGGCGGCACTTTATAAATTTTCGTTCCCGTTTCAGTCTATTCCAGAGGTCACCTTAACGGGGTTGACTTAGGACCATAGAGGGAAATACCATCTTGTCCGGGACGAATAGCGGATTCGTCCTGCCTGTTATACCGATAACCGATTCATGAAGGTGATTTATTAAATTGGAACGGTATTGAAAAATTATCTCCTATGCTAACGGAAAGGGAAGAAAATTTTATTCGTTCCCATCGGATTGCCCACATGGCAACGGCAGACCAAACCGGCAAACCCCATGTGGTTCCCATCTGTTATGCTTACGAAGGGGGATTTTTATATTCGGTTATTGATGAAAAACCCAAAAAAGTAGCTCCCTATAAGCTCAGACGGGTCCGTAACATTGAAATTAATCCTCAAGTAGCTCTGGTTATCGATGACTATAATGAGGATTGGAGTCGGTTAGGATTTGTATTGATTCAGGGAAATGCGCAGATTTTATCCATGGGAACCGAACAACAAAGGGCCATTAAACTTTTGCGGGAAAAATACCCGCAATACCAAACTATGGCCCTGGAAGATAAGCCTGTCATCAAGATTACGCCGATCAGTGTAAAAAGTTGGGGAGCCGTATAAATTACAACCTTTCATCCTGAACCCTGAGCCATGAATTTGGTTTTTGATTTATCGGCTATCAGGAATAGTTCAGGGTTCATTATTTATAAGGAGGTTTCATGAAATTCGGTACTTCTATTGTAAATCGAGGTCCTTTAGCGACACGAGACAACATGGTTCGATTGGCCCAAAAAGCAGAGGAGTTGAATTTTGATTCTGTCTGGATTTCAGACCATATTGTGGTCCCTACGGAGATTTACTCCAAATATCCTTACAGTGTTGGGGGAGAATTTCCTGCCAAACCTACAGAGCCTTATGTGGAACCCCTGACTTTGATGACTTATCTGGCAGCCTGTACCCAACGGATAAGTTTGGGAAGTTCGGTACTTATCATTCCTTATCGAAATCCGGTTTTTGCGGCCAAGATTATTGCTACCCTGGATTACCTTTCCAATGGAAGGGTTATTGTTGGAGCGGGAATAGGTTGGATGGAGGAAGAGTTCAAGGCCTTAGGGCTTAATACCTATCAGGAAAGGGGCGCGGTAACCGATGAGTACATTCAACTCTTTCGAGAGCTTTGGACTAAAGAGAATCCCAGTTTTAAGGGTAAATACTATCAGGTCTCCAATATTGGATTCTCTCCTAAACCCGTTCAAAAACCCTGTCCTCCTATCTGGATCGGTGGTCATACCAAACCGGCCATCCGTCGGGCGGCTACTTTGGGCGACGGCTGGCATCCCATCGGATTAAGACCACCGGCCGATTTATCCCCCGATGATTTCGCGAACCGTGTCAAATACCTTCGGGATTGTGCCCTTGAAGCCGGTCGTAATCCGGATATGATCACCATCTCTTTCCGGGTGCCTCTCCAATTTACCGATAATCCAGGTTCTCCCAGGAAACCTTTCACGGGTAAGCCTGAAGATATTGTTGCGGACATTGTACACTATCGAAACTTAGGAGTTCGTCACCTGATTGTGGACTTTATGCTGGGGAGTATGGAAGCCATCCTGGAAGGGGTAGAGCGGTTTGCCAGGGAAGTTATGCCCCTGGTTCCCAAAGGATAAAAAATACAGGGTAGATCCGGGTTTGCCCTTTCTCAGAGGAGGCTTTTACTCTCTCAATCTGAATAATTCAGAGATCCTAAACAGAACTCCTTGTGAAGACCTGGGCAGGAGTTATTTTTATTAACAGGAGCTATTTTTATTAAATAGAGGGAAAGTAAGGGTAAAGCTTATGACTTTACCCTTAATTTTTAGAGGTATGAATAAAACTCAATTTATAAAAACAGTTCTCTGGAGGGGGCTTCGCAAGTATTGTCCTCGTTGTGGGCAGGGACAGATATTTCACTCTCTATTTAAAATGAATATCGTCTGCCCCATCTGCAAGCAGGAATTTTCCCGCGAAGGGGGAGCTATGATAGGCGGTATGTATGTCAGTGCAGCCATTACCCAGGCCTTTGCCATTCTGCTTATTGTTTCGGTCTGGGTGTTTACCGATTGGTCGCCGACTTTTTCCATCGCTATCTGTGCTCCCCTGGCCGCACTTTTTAGTTTCTGGTTTCTTCCTTATTCAAAAGCCATCTGGGTATCTGTGGATTATTTGATAGATGTCTTTTCCGGGGAGTCTACTTTACCCCCCTCTACGAATTCTGGAGATCGATGGAATCTCTAATACCCCCTGTTTCTCTATCCTCAAGAATCCTTACGATCCTCCGAAAGAGGATTCTCTTTATAATAAAGGCGCAGATAATCCACCCAGGCCTCTGCACTGGCTCCTTGACCGGAGGTTTTTGTAACCAAACTCACTACCACGCCATCTACCTTATCAGGGTCTAAAACCAAATAATCTAAAGCTTCCTGGTAAAGGTTAAGATGAATCCGTTGCCACTGATCTTCGATGGAGATTACCCGTATCTGCTTTTGATTTTGGACTGTTCGAGGAATTCCTCTTAGAGGGAGTTGCTCCAGGACAGAAGGTTGCCGGTTCGTAATCCAAAATCGGCCCAGCAGGGTGTTACCATGGAACAACTCTATATCCACAGCGACCTCAGCCATACTGAAGACACTTCCTAATCCATCTGGACGCTTACCCTTTAACTTGACCCTACCATCAAAATAAAGATTTCTCAGGGTATTTACAGAAACAGACTGAGAGAGCGCACAAAATTTACACTGAAAAGTAACAGATAAAATCCCATCCTTAACTCCGGCTTGAATGACAGCTTCTGGATCAAATTGGGTTTCCTTACGCCATCCCTTAGACCAATGATTTTTAAACTCACCGTTTTCCAGAAGATTTCTGGCTATTTCCCTGGCGGCCCGGGGATCCATCTCCTCCTTATCGGGGGATCGACCCAATTCTGGAATTTTCTTCCAGAACTCCCACCATCGTGGACCACTCACCGAAGAAGGAACTTCTCGGGAAAAGATCCCCAGGCTAGAAGGAAATAAATATCCTGCCAGGTACTTAATTCCCACAAAAAGAACTGCCAGAAGCACCAGGGTCACGATTATATTCTTAATGAGACCCAGGATAAAGAAAACCAACTCTCTAAACAACCACCTTATCACGAAATGGTCCTTTATTCTTTATCCCTTGTCCTTTGTTGGTCACAGAGTATTTTAAAGTCTCCCCCAAGACGGTCATAAAGTTTCTTACCAACAACAATGGACGATGGACAACGGATAAAGCTAAGTTTCATAAATCCGCCGTAATTCTTCCGTGGCCCACTTGATGGAATCCTGGGGAGACTTTAAACCCTGGATAGCAAAGGCAAACATATCGGTAATAATGTATTTGGAGAGGACTTCAGAAGCCTTCCGGCTGGGAGGACCGGCATACCCGGGAGATCGACCATACTGGGCTAAATCTCTATAAGGAAGGACTATCGGATCCCGTTCCCACATGGGGTCATTTTCATACGCCCGGGTTGCTGCGGTATAGAAACCCCCACCGATGGATAACCATTTATAAAAGTTCTCTCGTTCCATGAACCAGCGAATCAAGTCCAAAGCTGCATCGACCTGTTTGGAATACTTCATGATGGCGTATTCAAAGGTATTGTGGAAGTGGAACCTGCCGGCAGGACCCCGGGGATTTGCTGCATGGCGAATTTTGGAAGCTAATTCCGGATTATCTTTTTTAGCCGCTACATAAATACTGGCGGCATTGAGCGTACAGGAAATTTGCTCGGCCAGAAAAGCCCGATTGTTACTGGTATCATCCCAAGACAAGCCGGTTTCATCATAACAATCTTTCCATAATTGAATGACCATTTCTACGGCTTGAAGCGTCTCAGGACTATCCAGAGCTACGGTTTTCCCATCAGCTTCTACCTCTTTAGCACCAAAACTCCACAAATAGGGATAGTGAATGGAGTAGCCATCTACATAAGTATGACCAAAGGTTTGTCCGAAGGGCCGACCCTTTGCTTTTAAGATTTTTCCAACTTTATGATATTCTTCCCAGGTATCTGGAAATTCTTTAACACCTATTTCTTCAAACCAATCCACCCGATAAGTTTGGGCATTGTTAATAAAAACGTTGGGAATTGCTTTCCATCGCCCTTCTACCTTACAGTGACCTACAATTTGATCGTAAAATCCCCCAAATTTCTGACCCAGCTCTTCACAAATGTCATCGACATCCACGCAACCACTGGCATAGAGATGAGGCCAGTTATGGAGTACTTCAATTATATCCGGGCCTGTATTATTCTGGATAGAAGCCGCCGTTTTGGCCTGGAGATCATTTCCATTAATCATTTCAATGGTAATCTCATATCTGTTCTGCTTTCCCCATTCCTCAGCCTGTTTTTTCAATTCTTCATCGGTTCCCACAGCAAAACTAGGAGTTTTTAAGATATAAAGTTTCCCTCCCTTGAGGGCAGCCGGAGCTTTCTTAGAGGAAAGAATCTCGGCCAGCGTCACACTGAGAGCTGCCGTACCGGTTATTTTAATAAAGTCTCTTCGGCTGACCTCAGAGGCCGGAGGGACTTTTTCCTGATTTAGATGATCATTCTGTAACACCTTCATGGTAATGGAATCTTCTTATCCCGGACATTACAGGGGACGAAAGAAACAACCTCATCTGCCGGATTTTATTTCTCTCAAACAGATAACTTTGTCACTTCCGCTCCTCGTAATGATATTCCTCTATTAAATTAGATAAGTTATACGAACTTCATATTTCGTTCCTATGCAAGGATACCTCCTTTTCATGACGAATGGATATGCTTTAGATTCTTCGATTTTATTAAAAAATCCCAGTTTCTGGCAAGGAAATTTTAATAAAATTTTCATCCTTAAGCCAAAGGGCGGCTTATTATATAAAGGATGGGCAGTCGTATGGGAAAAAAACACTTACTGGCAGATATATTCCTGATCTTCGTGGCTTTCGTGTGGGGGATTAACAACAGTATTGCTAAATCGGCCATAGCTGAATTCTTCCCTTTTAGCTTTATTGCCCTTCGCTATGGGATATCTTCCCTGCTGCTTCTATGCGCTGAATTTCACTTTCTTCTAATTCATAAAGTTCATAAACTTTCCGATCCAACAACAGGTCAATCTGGTGGATTTCTTCTCTACTCCTCTGATTAATCGGAACCTGATGGGCAGACATAAGGGCGTCTACCAGCGTTACGAATTCCTTCTGAACCTGGAGTTCTACCTTTTTGATAGGTAACTTTCTGAGATGAACCAGCTTAACCTGGGAAAAAAGCTGGCCGGTTTCTGGAATCAATTTTCGATAGTAGAAAGAAAGAAGTTTGGAGTTCAACAGGGCCAGGATGTATTTCAGATCAACTCCCTGAACCCCTTCTCGAAGAATGGTGGTGTGAATGGTATTTGTAACATAATAGATCCCTTCATCGAAAGTTCCGATGATTCGATCGGCTGTTTGCCGGGTAAGAATTTTTGCAGACTTTAAAGCCCTCTCAGATCCCCATCGCATATTATCTCCAGGTTCCAGAATACGCCGATCATACCAAATGTACAGGCCGCTCCACCGAAGCCCATATCGCCAGATATCCTTTCCATTTAAAACCTTTTTATGATGTTCGGTTAGTTTCCGGGTAGAAATCAACTTTCGTTTTACATTTCCCGGATTGATCCCATCATGGCTTTCGCAGATTTCTCCCAGAGCCCAGCATCCGGCTTCGATTTTATCCATGAGTTGAATCTCCGCACCTTTAAGATAGATGTTGAACAGGGCACCGGGAGTCCTATAGAATTGACTCTGCCGAATCGTGTGGGTCTGGTAACAGGAAAAAACAGGGTTTCCAGGACCTTGGAGGATTCGTAAATTCTCAGCAGGAGGGACTTTGATCTGGACTTCCTGATTTTTCCTCTGTTCTTCTTGAGATTCTCGCTCCAGGGAAATAATACAATTCTCTACAAAGGCATTTTGAAAAAGACCTTTGGTATCCATGATTTCTAGAATTCGGGTCTTCTCCAGAAGATATTTTCTCAACGCTTCAAAGTAAACCTGGGTGAATAGGGTATTTGGGACCACATAGCTGAGGAGCCCCTTGGGAGCTAAAAGTTCGATTCCCCGTTCGAGGAAGAGGGCAAAGGTGTTGATCTTGAAAGTTGCAGACCGATACCGTTTATATCTGGCAACCACCTCCGGTGGAGTTTTGAGCTGATTGATAACCACATAGGGAGGATTTCCAACAATACACTCATAACGCTGCCGGAAAAAAGCATGTGGGTCACTATCCGTGGTCTGTAGTCCGTTGCCCCGGATCTGCGGTAGAAGCCCCCCTTCCCCCCGTCCACGGGAGGGCTCCCCCGCGAGCAGGGGAGGGGGGGAGAAACAAAGGGTAGAAAAGGAAAAGTCCTGGCAAAGTTGATGGATATAACTTCCAATCTGATAGGCGATTTCAGGGATTCTTCCCCTCCGACTCTCTTCTCCCAGTAAAGTATCCGCACAAAGGATAGGGAGGGTCTCCATGGAAAACCCAGGATCTTTTTCTTTAGCTTTGAGGTAAAGGTTCAGGGTTGCCAATTGACAGGCCAGTGGATCTATGTCGATTCCATAGAGATTGTACTTTAAAATATATCGAGGTATCTCCCCTTCAGAAATTTCCCCTTCCTCTTGATACATTTGATAAAATACCTCAAAAGCTTGAATTAACAAACTTCCACAACCACAAGCAGGATCTAAAAGTTTGATTTCCTTAACCCGCTTCAAATCCCGTTGCCCCGCTTTGATTTCTTCCCAAAAAGTTTTCAAAGTTTTTTCGACCAGATAACTCCCTATCCAGGGATAGGTATAAAACTGGCCTTTTTGGATCTGTTCCTCAGTCTCCTCCATGAAGAATTGATAAATCCAGCCCAATATATCCGGAAGATGCCAATCGGCAGATGAGATTCCTTCTCTCAGACAGGTCTGAACCTTTTTTAAGGTAGACTCAGAAGGAGTAATTGAAGAAGGCAAAACGGTAGAAATACAGGAACCCGGAGATAGAGAAATCTGTTCCCAAACATGGGAGATAACCTGCTGAAGGAAAAAACTCAGGGCAAGTTCCTTCACATAGGTCTTAACAGCCGGGTCGACCGCCCGGCAGGAATCTTCCGGAGCCAAAGGAAGAATTAGTCCCTTTGCATGGTTCCATGTCTCCGGGTCCCTGCGTCTCTGCATCTGCTGGTCTCTATCTTTCCATGTTCCTACCAACTGACGGCTCAAATCTTCTTCCAGGTACCCTTTACAAGTCTGAACCAGGGATCGCAGGGATTTAAGATTCATAAAATTTTATAAAAGCTCGTGAGCGCGCAACGGAAAACCCAAATTTTACCACCCTTACGTAATTCCAAAAAGAGACAGAGGGGATCGAACTGAAGGAGTTTCCCTGAGATGACCGTTCCATCCAGGGTTGTTAATCCAATGGGGTAACCCTTTATAATAGCATCTTGAAGAAAGCCGTCGGGAACTTTGAGGCTACCGGGTTTGAAATCAACCCCTTCCAGGTTCTTCATATGGCGAAGGGCTCTCTGGACGAGTTCTTGCTCTTGAACAAGATAGCCATACTGAATATCCAGGAAAGGAATAGCCCGGATCTGTCCCTGATCCCGAATATAAAGACTATTTTCATCCAGTTTTAAAAAGAGACCGCTCAAGGTCTCTCGGTTAGTTAACTTTATGATGATTGGGGTTTGTGATGTAAGTAACATAATCCAAGGTACCTCAACGTTTTTTAAGAGAAACTAAAAATAAATTTTAAAAGGGGAGGGTCCTCTCTGTCAATAGATAAAGAGCAATGAGTACCAGAGGCTATCCCCAGGTTACCCCGCTGGAGCCAACCTTCTTATTCTGGCACCTATGCCCCTAACCCCAACTTGGGAGAGAGGTTAGGGGGGGGGAGGGATTGTTCTTACTGAAGTCTCCCACTCAAGGACCTACGCGCCAGGATAAGAAGGTTAGCCCTAGCGGGGTGACCTGTTTGAGCTTGAAAAAATTCTGAATGACTGAAACCTCCGACTTGTGTTGGGGGCTACCGACAGTTCGCCCCTGACCGGACTCTTCAGTTTAACCCGGTGCGTATGAGGGCCAGGGGGGGAATATCCTCTTCCCCATACTAAATGGATACAGATCAGATACCGGATTCTTATAGCCTTGACAGTTTGGAGGGATGTTGCTATTAGATAGCTTAAGTCTCAGAACCAAAACCGCGGTAAGGAGATTCAAAAAAGGGAAGAAAAAATACTAAGACTGAGGAGAGATGCTTATGACAAAAATCAAACAAATTTGGTTTTTCTGGATTATTTTTCTCATAAGTTTTATACTTACTGTTCCATTCACGTTTGCGGCATATCCCGAGAGACCTATCACGTTAATTTGCCCGTGGGCTGCCGGAGGAGGAACCGACCGAGTTGCCAGGATGATCGCCGTTCTTCTGGAAAAGGAATTAGGTCAGCCTGTCACGGTGGTCAATCGAACGGGAGGAGGAGGTGCCGTAGGGCACACAGCAGGGGCTACGGCTCGGCCTGATGGCTACACCCTCACCATGGTAACTTCAGAGCTTACCATGATGCATTGGATGGGCCTCGCCCAGGTTACCTATAAAGACTTTAAAGCCGTTGCCTTGCTGAATATCGATCCGGCGGCGATCAACGTACGGGCTGATGCTCCCTGGAAAAGTGTCCAGGAGTTGGGAGAATACATCAAAAATAATCCGGGCAAGTTGAAAGCTTCCGGGACCGGTAAAGGTGGGATATGGGATTTGGCCAGGGCCGGGTGGCAAAAAGCCATGGGGCTGCCAGTGGATGCTGTCCAGTGGGTTCCCAGTACCGGTGCTGCTACAGGTTTACAAGAGTTGGTCGCCGGAGGCGTGGATGTCGTTCCCTGTAGCCTCCCAGAGGCCGCCTCGTTGATTGATGCTGGAAAAGTTAAAGCCCTTGCGGTTATGGCTGAAACGCGTAATCCCACGTTTCCCGATGTGCCAACGTTGAAGGAACAAGGGATTGATTGGTCCATCGGTGCCTGGAGAGGAATTATGGTCCCAAAGGATACTCCCGATGAGATCGTGGCTGTACTGGAAAAGTCCCTGGAGAAAATTGTACAGGATAAAGAATTTATCGATTTCATGAACAAGAACGGTTTTGGTATTCTCTTTAAACCTGCCCGTGAGTTTGGTCCTTTCCTTGTCGAACAGGACAAAACTATGGGCCAGCTTATGAAAGACGTAGGGATTATAAAGTAAAGAGGCCATGTCCCTATCATACTTCTTTTATGGGTGCTGAGGTATGGGTGCTAACAATAATATCTTGATTGGGATAGGAACCATACTTTGGGGAGGTGTTGTTTTCTTCCTTATTCGAGACTTTCCCAGATTGGATGACGGACACCCGGGTCCGGCTCTGTTTCCCGGCATCTTAGCCGGATTATTTATTGCTTTTGGAGCTTTTCTCTTGATCCAAAGCTTGAGAGCCCGAAGCCGTTCGGGGACAGACCCTCTTGCCTCATCTCAAGATAAAGGCAAAGACCTGCCGTTGCAGAGAACTTATTCTCCTCAAGGTTTCCTCAATGCCCTTTGTGTGGTTGCAGCCATTGCGTTTTACATTTTTTTCGTTGAGATCCTGGGATTTCTCATTACAGGATTCCTTCTTCTAACTTTATTGATGATAAAGTTAAAAGTTCCGATCTGGAAAAGCAGCATTGTTTCCCTTTTATCGACAGTTGGGGTTTACATACTATTTGCCAAGATCCTCAGAGTTCCTCTCCCATGGGGCCTTTTAGGCTGGTAGGACACAACCGAAAATTGCAAATTGTATATTGAAGATCTATTGTTGGTGGGTAACCCCTCATTTACGATTTGCAATTTACCATTAAATGATGTGAATTATGCTTGACCATATTCTTCAAGCGCTTTTGTTATTATCAAGTCCTTATGTTCTCATGGTCATGATACTTTCGGCTGTTTACGGTCTGTTCATCGGAGCGATGCCGGGTCTTACGGCCACTATGGCTACTGCGCTTCTGATTCCCTTCACCTTCTTCATGGATCCAGTTCCTGCCCTGGGAGCGATTGTCACTATGGAAGCGATGGCTATTTTTGCCGGGGATATTCCGGCGGCACTGGTTCGTATGCCGGGAACCCCTTCTTCAGCGGCTTATACAGACGACTCCTATGAGCTTACTAAACAGGGGAAAGCGGAGCAGGTTCTCGGGGCAGATGTCGTATTTTCCGTCATTGGGGGATTAATAGGGGCTTTCATCCTCATGATCGCTGCCCCGCTCCTGGCCGAATTTGCCCTTAACTTCACCTCCTATGAGTACTTCTGGTTAGGTGTTCTGGGACTGAGCGCCAGCGTCATGGTTTCCCGAGGATCTCAGTTAAAGGGGGCCATAGCTCTCCTTCTCGGCCTTTTTCTCTCCACCGTCGGAGTAGATATCACGTTAGGTTATCCCCGTTTTACCTTCGGTAATGTGGAACTCCTCAACGGAGTCAACTTCATTCCGGCCATGATCGGCCTCTTTGGAGTTTCCGAAGTCATTCGAAATGTCCTTCAGGGGGAAATAGACTATCCCATTGTAAGAGTTAAAGTGAAAGGTATTTTCAAAGGGATGGGGACGCTTTTAAAGAAATATAAAATAAACACGATCCGTTCTGGATTGATCGGTACTTTTATCGGGATTCTCCCTGGAGCCGGGGCGGATATTGCAGCCTGGATTGCCTATGCGGTCAGCCAAAAGTTCTCCAAAGAGCCGGAGAAGTTCGGGAAAGGACATATTGAACCGATCATCGATGCGGGAACCGCTAATAATTCCTGCCTGGCAGGAGCCTGGGTCCCTGCCCTCGTCTTTGGAATTCCAGGGGATTCTATCACCGCCATCGTCATCGGCGTTCTCTTCATGAAGGGTTTTCGCCCGGGTCCCACGATCTTTGAAAGGCAACCGGAGATCATCTACGCAGTTTATATTACTTTCATCCTGGCCAACCTCCTCATGATCCCCTTTGGATACCTGGCCATAAAATTCAGCAGCCAGATGCTCCGGGCTTCCCGAAATATTTTGATGCCCCTGATCTTGTTGTTCTCTATTGTAGGTTCTTTTGCCATTAATAATAGCCTGTTTGATGTGGGAGTTATGTTGGTTATGGGACTTGTGGGATATTTCCTGGAGGCTAATGGAATCCCCGTAGCACCGGTGGTTCTCGGTTTGGTCCTGGGCCCGATAGTCGAACAAAACTTTATGATCAGCATGATTAAAACCGGATGGGACTTAACCCTCTTCTTCTCCCGCCCCATCAGTGCCATCCTGGGAGTTCTCACCATCCTCGTTTGGCTGTTCCCCCTGTTTATATCCTTACTCCAGAGAAAACCTTCGGAAGGCTAAAATCTTCCCTCCATACCCCTTCGCTATCTCATACCCATGAGCCATCCCAGAGTTTCCATGTGAGGGCAGGTTTGAAACCTGCCCCCATTTCATGAAAGGTAAATGGGTATCAGAAACTGGCTTAAAACTTGCTCTTTTCCCTTATAGGAATTATGCCGTAAGGCCATAGCCCAGGTGCCTGCCGGTCATCCAGATACTTTTCCTTTCGGATGACGTTCCGCTCCCATGCAGATCGAAAACCTTCAAGACCTCAGAAGTGCGATTAGGGCGAAGCAAAGTCATCTTCCTCATTTTCTGGTAATAAGTTCTTAACAGCTTCGTAAAATGCACCTTGTTTATTTACAATATGCCTGAAGCAAATCATCGCCATCGTGTTCCAGATCATATCCTGTTCTTCCTCTGTAATGTTACGCTCTTCACACCACTCCTGATATAGTTTTATTTGGTTTTCAAATTCTTCATTACTAAACATATGAGTCCTTTCTATCTAGTATTTGGTTGAGTATCCTTACTACCTTCTTCCATTTTTGTTATTCTGTAAAATACTTCTGAACCTTAGCCATGTCATTATAAAAAATCACTATATTTGAAGTATTTCATAACCCTAAGCCGGTATGGAGAAGAGAAATATTAAGGGGTCAAATAGCTCCACCCATCCCAAGAAAAACCTCCTTTTCCCTGAATTTTCCCTTGACCCTCTTTGGTCTATCCTTCATCCTTGAAGAAAGGAGTGGGTAAAGAGGATGATATTTACAGTAAAAAACAATAAATAAAAAAAGGAGATTAACCATGAGAGAATCCGCCTGGAACCACCATTATATTCAGGCAAACGGCATTAAAATTCACTATGTTCGCCACGGTTCAGGGATCTCCCTTGTGCTTCTGCATGGCTGGCCAGAATTCTGGTTAACCTGGCGGAAGAACATCTTACCCCTGGCAGAGCATTTTGATGTAATCGTTCCAGATTTACGGGGATTTGGAGATACCGAGAAACCGGATGTGCGAAACCTCAATCTTTATGGACTGGAAGTTTTAGTTGAAGACCTGCAGGGGTTGGCGGATGCCCTGGGTTTAGATAAATTCGGAATTGTCAGCCACGACGTGGGCGCTTATGTGGCTCAGGCTTTTGCCCGGAAATATTCGAACCGTCTCCTGGGGCTATTCTTTTTCAACTGCCCTTATCCGGGAATCGGCCAGCGTTGGGCGGATCCAGATCATCTCAAAGAAATCTGGTATCAATCCTTCCATCAACAACCCTGGGCAGCTTCTTTAGTCGGTTTCAGCAGACAAACCTGCGAAATCTACTTTCGCCACTTCCTGGATCATTGGGCCCATAAAGCTGGTTCCTTTGATGAAGACTTCGATGCCTGGATCGATAACTTTATGAGACCGGGTAACCTCCAGGGTGGATTCAACTGGTATATCAGTGCCCATAAAGCCAGAACAGAGATTATCCGCCATGGCCCACCCAAACTACCGAAAATCGAGACTCCAACCCGGGTACTTTGGGGGGTCAGTGATAAAGTGCTTAAAGTGGAATGGGCCGATCGTCTTGGAGATTACTTTATGAATTATCGCTTTGACCCTGCTGAAGAGGCCGGGCATTTCGTACACTACGAACAACCCGAACTGGCAAATCGAGAGATTATTTCTTTTTTCTCGGGCCTGCGGACATGACCCCCAAGTAGGGCGAAGCGATGTCTCGCCCTACTAAGAAAATAAGTATCGGGGTGGCCTTCCAGGGCTCTTTCTTATACAAGAGTAGCTCTTTATTCTAACCCTTTCCTCCTGTTCCGGGAAAACCCTATCCTCAAACAGAGCTCTTGGGGCCGATCAGGTTGATTTCCTGGAAATCCGCTCTGCAATGGCAAGTATCCGATACATGGATCGGATAACAGGTAGCTCGATCAGTTCACCCTCTACAACCAGAAGACCCTCGGGGTTTTTGTTAAAAGCTTCAATGATTTTTCGAGCCCGGGCTATCAGGGCTTCACTTGGAGAAAACGCCTCGTGGATAATAGCCAGTTGTTTGGGGTGAATGGCAGCTTTACCGGTAAAACCGAGACTGGCACTGGCGGTAGCTTCCTGACGTAGACCGGCTTCATCTTCGAGGTTTAAATAAGGTACATCCAGAAGATCAATGCCGGCACTTGCGGCAGCATGGACCATACGGGAGCGGGTATAAAGCAGAGCTTCCCAGGTTTTTGAGCAACGTAAATCTGCCGACATGTCCACCGCACCGAGAATTAAGGAGTCAACCCGAGGGGATGCCTGGGCAATTTCATGGACCCTCTTTAAGCCTTGATTGGTTTCGATGATCACGTGGAATCGGATATGCTTACAGGGACCACTCAACAGCTCTTCCAGAAGTTGAATTTCTTCTGCAGATTTAACTTTAGGAATCATAAGAGCAGGAGGGGGAGTGTCACTCTCCGTAATGGCCTGAATATCTTTCAGCCCATTGATAGTACTGAGGCTGTTGATCCGAACCAGTTGCTCCACATGGCTATGGGTTGGGTTCCGAAATAAAGGTAGGGTAAGAGCCCGGGCTTCTGCTTTTCGATCTAAAGCAACTGCATCTTCTAAATCCACGCAAACCATATCTGCACCAGAATCCAGAGCCTTGGGAAAACGATCAGGTCGGAGACCCGGAACAAATAATAAACTGCGCCGGGGTCGGACAGGATGTTCATTGATATTCACGTAACACCTCCTGAAATTATACTTTCAATGGGTTCAAATAAGGGAACTCCATAAAGTTTTCCAATGGAACATGGTTATAAGTCATTTCCCATGAACACAGTATCAAGGTAATTTCTTCCTTCCTAAACCCACCCAATACCACTTCGGTGGTTGTAAAGCTATAGGAACACGGCGGTATCTTATCCGTAGTGTGGAATATTGGTCTCATGAGAAAATAACACCACCATTTTCTTCCAGGTAAGGGGCACGGTACACCGGGCCTGCACTTAAACCTTCTGTGGATTTTGAGAAACCTGTGAATACTCCTTCAAGTTATAAGATAAAAAGACCTGAGTCAATATAATTTCCTTGATTGATAACTCTCTTTCGTTTATTCTGTGAAATATGTTCACAAGTCTTCTAGAAATTCCCATCATCGATTTTCATACCCATCTGGGGAATATTTTTCCTATGAAAACCCGAGTTGACCTGGAGGCCGAAACCGGCTCTCCTCCTTCTTTAATGATAACTTCACCGGATATGATTAATCCCAGAGAACTGTTTTATCGAAATCGCCTCCAGCCTTTTTCGTTCAACTATCTGAAGCACGGTCTTCGGGTCCTTTATTGGAAAAGAAAAATGATTCAGGGCGCCACAATTCCCAATTTACAAAAGAGTATGAAGAAATATGGGATTTATCAAAGTGTCGCTCTTCCCATTGAATATACCTCTGAAAAAGAGGAGACTTCGGTTCTGGAGTTGATCCGGGTATGCGGGAAATATCGAGAAATAATCCCCTTCTGTTCGGTGGATCCCCGAGATCCAAAGGCGAAAGATCGTCTCAAATACTATCTGATACAAGGAGCCCGGGGACTTAAACTGCATCCGAATTTACAACGTTTCAAGCCCTCCGATCCAATTTGTTTGGAGATTTGTGAAGAAGCTTCCCGGTATTCTCTACCTATTATTTTTCATACCGGAACGAAGGGTACCGAGTCTCATCCTGAGCAGATTCCTTCTAACCTGGAAAACTTTGAAAGTATCTTCCCTATGTTTCCCCAAACCACCTTTATTTTAGGCCATATGGGAATTTCCCAGTACAGGCAGGCTATCCGATTGGCTCAGCGGTATCAAAATATTTATCTGGAAACCAGTGGACAGCCCACCGCCCATATCCGACAGGCTATTGAATCGGTAGGTGGTGATAAAATTTTATTCGGGAGCGACTGGCCCCTGTGGGATCCTATCCATCCTTTGAAGGCTGTTTGGGATGCAACGGGAAAGGATCTTGCGCTCAGAAAAAGGATTCTTTATGAAAATGCACGGGAAATCTTAAAAATTTAAAATTTTTTGTTGTCAGGTCATCGCTCCTACTGCTTTGTTACTTTAATTTTGCTTAATGTTTAAGTGACCATCACCCCCGGCCCTTCTCCCGTAGCGACGGGAGAGGGGAGCTGGGGAGTGAAAGTAGCCCTATGAGGTCAAAATTAAGTAAACAGTGTACTACTCCATACTTGGGGTCATTTAGCCTCAAAACCCTTCAGGCCCTAAAAATAGAAAAAAATAAAAGCGTACCAACTCCGGGAACTTTCCTATTCCCCGGGAATGTCTTATTCAAAGCTTGTCCTCCCTTCTCATTCCTCCTTAGTAATATGAAGAAAGGGTTAGAGGGAAGGGTGAGGGATATGAGAATGAGTCTTTATGAGAAAAATTTTAGTTTTATTCTTTAGTCTGTTCTGGATTTTGTCGTTCTCCGGTGCCTGGGCAGATCTTCCAGGAAGTATTGAGGTCTGGTTTACAACCGATGATGAGGTGAAAATTTCGGCTTCTTGGACCGTCCCTGCCGGGGAAAAGAAAGGGAAAAAAATACCCCTTATTTTAGTCCACCATTTCGGTGGAAGCCGCGTCCAATGGGATGCTTTTACACCGGCCTTTTTGGAAAAAGGATATGCCGTTCTGGCCATTGATTTGCGAGGTCATGGAAAGAGTATTTCAAAGGGAAAAACAGTTCTGAACGCAAAGGCCCCTGATTTTCTACAACAGGAAGCCGGAAACATGGTATGGGATATCAAGGCAGCCATTAAATGGTTGAAAACGCAGCCTCAGATCGAAGGTAAGAAAATAGGAATCATCGGCGGGGATTTGGGAGCCAATGTGGCCTTTGTGAGCGCAGGTACTTTTAAGGAGATCCGTGCAGCAGTTGCTTTATCCCCTGGGATTGACAGGCTCATCGGCGTCGAAGTTAAAAAATTTAACCCTAAATCCATTCTGTTTATGGCCACACTGGGGGATGGTCAAGGAGCCAGCTCTGTCGCTGCCGAAGGCCTCGCCAATATGACAGAAGATCCTAAGGAGACCAAAATCTATCGGGGAAAAGCCCATGGAATTGCTATTTTGTACGGGAATCCAGAGGCTCAAGAGGATATTTTTGCCTGGCTGGAGCAAAGACTTGGGCCGTAGAATCGGTCGAAGCTTGCCTTCCCTTGACAGGGTAGCCTTATCTTTTTAAGATTAAATAGAGGAGAATGTGATGTCTTACCAGTCTGTAACTCAACGGTTCTTAACCCATTTTGATCTGAGATCAAGACGACCGGATCTTGAGTATTTGTCCCAATTGGTCTATGCATTTGCTCAGCTTCCCTATGAAAATCTGACAAAGATCCTTAAAAACTATCGCACAGGAGATCCTACAAGTAAACTCCGGATGCCCGATGAGGTTATTGAAGATCATATCCGATATGGAACGGGAGGTACTTGTTTTTCTCTGACCTTTACCCTCTGGCAAATCCTCGAAGGATGTGGGTTTGATTGCTATCCGGTTATGGCAGATCGAAGTTACGGACCAGATACCCACTGTGCCTTAATCGTTCTCCTCCAAAGGCAAAAATTTCTTGTAGATCCAGGTTTTCTACTTTCCAGACCTCTTCCTCTGACCCATGAACCTGTAGCTGTACATAAATTTCCTATGAACTTTATCCAGCTCGAGAGACTCGAAGCTGGGAACTTGATAGGTACCGTCTCCGGTTATCGGGTTTATACGTTGAATAAATCGGTGAAAAAGTGGCGTTATACTCTCAAAGATCGACCGGTAAGTGTAGAAGAGTTTCGAGAACACTGGCTCAAGTCCTTTTCCTGGAATATGATGAATTCACTGCTTGTGACCCGGGTAACCCATGAAACTCAACTTTACCTGCGAGATAATTATTTACAAGTCACCTCAGAGGGCCAGCGTAATCAGCGGAAGATTCGATCGGATTATGCTCGGGCTATCTCTGAAATTTTTGGAATTCCTGAGGAGATTATTCTAGAAGCTCAACAGATCGTGAAACAGCAAAGATTATCCGTTGTTCGTAGTCCGTAATTTATTAGGGCTCCTAAAAACTTAGGTTCCAGCCCTTAATCCCTCTTCACCTCTTACCTTCTCTTTTTTCCCACAGTCTGGAAGAGGGATCGAAGTAGGGGTGAGCCATATAGGGTTTTTAAACCTATCTTCACCCTAACGGACATGGACGACTTCATTAAAAATCATGGCAACCGTACAACCCCCCCATCCGGTCAAGCTTTTTATCGCCATCCTCACCGGGCAGCCTGCGCTGGTTCAGCCAGTCTCTTCGATTCTTCAAACTCAATACGGTCCCCTTGACTTTTCCAGTCCTGGTGTGCCTTTTACTATAACAGATTACTACGAAGCCGAAATGGGAACCGGTCTTCAGCGCTTTTTCCTTTCTTTCTCCAGGCTTATTTCTCCCGATTGCATCGTAGAGGTTAAACATTTTACCACCCAGGTTGAAGACCAATTTCGACAGGAGGGGAAACGATTAATTAACCTCGATCCGGGTTATCTGGATTATCATAAGGTGGTTCTGGCTTCATGGAAATTCGGTGGTCAGAAAATTTACTTGTCCCAAGGGGTTTATGCGGATATCACCCTCTACTATTACAAAGGGCAATTTCTTTCCTTTGAATGGAGCTTTCCGGATTTTAAACTCGGGCTTTATGATCATTTTCTCATCAAAATGAGAGACCTTTACAAGCGCGAGCGACTGGCTGTGGAAAGGTTTTCCGAACTTTGATGGCAAGCCCAGTGGTCTTACCTTTTAGATTTCATAACCCCAGTCAGAATTTCCTTCCAGACCTCTTCACTCAGATCAATTCCACTCAGAATCATAACGGTATCTTCGGTTGAAATCCGAACAATAGAATTCGTATAGGTGGTCTTTCCATCTTCTGAGAAGACATCTTCATATTGGAGAAATTGTTCGTACAAGAGACTTTCTCCTAATGATTCTTGTTTGATCCGCTTAGGAACCTGATCAAAGCGGAAGGCCATAAGCTCAATATATTTATCACTTAAGTGTTGGATCACCTCTTTGCCAGAGGGGGAGAAGCGGATGCGTAAGGCATAGAGTTGGGGGAACAGCTTGGGAGTCTTCCGCCCGAGAAATAAATCTCCTTCCTTGAAGCCTATCGTCATTTCCTGGCCGTAGCGCTTTCCTTGAATTTCCAGAATATATCCCAGATATTCCTCAGCTTTCATCCCCCCAAACATTTCCAGATAAAGTTCTAGACACTTAAACTCTTCGGGGTTTTCAACGGTTGCATATAAAACCTCTTCCCGCCGGATGGCTGTATCACAACGGACTTTCCGTATCGACTCGCTTAATCCATCCAGGATTTTGGGCAGGGAAGTTATCAGATCCTCCGAAAAGACTTCCGGGTAGGTGAAAAATGGATTGAGAAAAACCAGACTTCCCACAAGGAACAGAAGAATCCACGATTTAAACATAAGGTTAGTCGGTTTAGAGAATCTTTCAAAATGCATAAACCCGCTGAGGTTTTGAAAATCTCAACATCTAGGGGGTTTAAAAGGGTTCCCCGATCTATAAGAAGTTTACTAAACTTCCTATCTGTGTCAAGGAAGATTGTTCCTTGAATTTCCTCCATAAGTTGGAGACACCGTTTCAGATCTTTTAGACCCGGCGGGGTAGCTATAAATCCTTCCACCATCCTATTCCAAAACCGGAAGAAACTCTGGGAACTCAAAAGATGAAAGGATCGCTTGAGGGTAAATCCGGGAGAAAAGGGGATTTTTCTTGACGTAAACGCCTATCTTATAGTAAACCTACCGGTAGTTTTACGGATTGATATTTTATTTTTTACCGATGGTTTGATTTTGTTCTGGATCTGAACCCTTAATTCGTGATAAAATGACTTATCCAACTTTAATCGAAATTCAGCAGGCCGCCGAACGTATTAAGCCTTACATACACCGAACTCCGGTGTTTACTTCTTCTAGCCTGAATCATATGGTCCAGGCAGATCTGTTTTTCAAATGTGAAAATTTTCAAAAGGCAGGAGCTTTTAAGTTTCGAGGTGCCTGTAATGCGGTTTTATCTTTATCTGAAAGCGAAGCACGGCGAGGAGTTGCTACCCACTCTTCGGGGAACCATGCGGCTGCACTTGCACTGGCTGCTCAAAGGCGTGGAATCCCCGCCTTTATTGTGATGCCGAGGACCGCTCCTGAAGTTAAAAAAGCTGCCGTGGCAGGTTATGGAGGAAAAATTGTCTTCTGTGAACCAACTCTGGCTGCCCGGGAAGCTACCCTGACTAAGATCGTTGAAGAAACAGGTGCGACCTTTATACATCCATATAACGATCCCCGGGTTATAGCCGGTCAAGGAACAGCCGCACTGGAGCTATTGGCTGAAGTCCCAAAATTGGATGTTATCATGACTCCCGTAGGAGGTGGAGGACTTTTAAGCGGAACGGCCATTGTCGTATCGGAGCTTTCTCCAACCACTCAAGTGATAGGTGCCGAGCCGGAAGGTGCAGACGACGCTTACCGATCCCTCCAGGAAGGCCGAATCGTTCCCTCGGTCCAACCCCACACCATAGCCGATGGTTTACTTACCTCCCTGGGTGATCTGACTTTCGCTATCCTTCAGAAATACGTCCAAAAAATTGTAACGGTCAGTGAAAAGGCTATTATCATGGGTATGCGGCATGTCTGGGAACGTATGAAAATCATCATTGAACCTTCTGCGGCAGTCCCTGTAGGAGCCCTGTTTGAAAGAAAAATAGACCTTACCGGCAAACGTATCGGTATTATTCTATCGGGGGGAAACGTGGATCTGGATCGATTACCCTGGAGGTCCTGACAAAACATGGGGCCAATAATAAAACCAGGGAGGCTTCTCCCACGCTGTGGGAGAGGGGAGTTGGAGGATCTCCGGGTTAACTTCCCAAGTCCCCCCCTGTCCACGGGGGGATGGAAGGGGGGAGGGTGAGGGCCGTTAAAAGTCAAGCAAAACCAAGTAAACAGTGTACTAAAGGTATAACCTTGTTTTTTTGTAACCGAACAGCAAGGAGGTTAAAATGGCAGCCTATGTAATTGCACAAATCCATATTACCGATCCCACATTGTACGAAGAATACCGAAAACTTGTTCCGCCAACCCTTGAAAAATATGGAGGCAGATTTATCATACGCGGAGGTAAAGTCGAAACCCTGGAGGGGAATTGGCAACCTCAGCGTCTGGTTGTGCTAGAATTTGAAAGTGTGGAGCGGGCTAAACAGTGGTATAACTCACCCGAGTATACCAAAGCCAGAGAGATCCGCCAAAAGGCCTCAACAGGTAATGTGATTATGGTTGAAGGGGTTTAAAACCCCTGTTGAGGGGAGAATCTTCTACTTAAAGATAGGGCGGGGTAAACTTAAAACCATTCTGCGTAACTGTAACCCTTTAGTAGGTGTCACTTTTTCTGTCTGAACATCCCCCTGGCCCCCCTCCAGGGGGGATTCAGCAGCAGCAACTCCCTGTCAGTCCCCCCTGGAGGGGGGCCAGGGGGATGTTTCTTTTTCCGCCTACTAAATCGATACAGATACCCATTCTGCTTTTTCCTTGCTTTTGAAGATAATTTCTTTTATCATGATTCTATAAAGCAGGTAAAGGATATGGAGGTCAAATGATAAAAATCTTTAACTCTCTGGTTGGTTCTTTAGACGGGTAAGTTATTTGAAAAGTAAGTGGAAAAGAAACTGATCGAACTATTTCAGTCTTATTTCAAAGAGATGGTCAGGATCGTTACCCCGCTCAAGGCCCACGGCTCGGATCGAAAAATTTACCGATTAGCCGGTGTGACCCGTTCTGCTATCGGAGTTGCTAACGCCGATCGGGCCGAGAATATCGCTTTTCTGGAATTCTCCCGGCATTTTAAGAAAATAGGCTTACCGGTTCCTGAAATCTATACAGAAGATCTTGACCATGGGATTTATCTAGAAGAAGACCTGGGCGATTTAACGCTCTTCGATGCATTGGCCAGGGCCCGAAGGGGACCGGACGATTTTCCCGTTGAAATTGAAGCAATTTATAAAAAAGTTGTTCGAATTCTACCTAAATTTCAAATCGAAGGAGGAAAAGATCTTAATTACGAAGTCTGTTACCCTCGATCTACCTATGATCGCCAGTCCATGATCTGGGATCTTAACTACTTCAAGTACCATTTCCTGAAACTGGCAGGGATCCCCTTTAACGAACAAAAGCTTGAAGATGACTTCCAAAAACTGGCCGATTTCCTTGTGGAAGCCGGGGGTCCCTATTTTTTATACCGGGATTTTCAATCTAGAAATATCCTGCTAAGAGCTGGAACACCGGACCCAAAAGATCATTCAGGCACCCCCTACGAGCCGTTTTTCATCGATTACCAGGGAGGACGTCGGGGAGCCTTGCAATACGATATTGCCTCGCTCCTGAATCAGGCCAGAGCTCAAATCCCTGAAGAAGTACGTCAACGACTACTCACGGAATATCTAAGTGCCCTGGAAAGCTATATCCCCGTGGATCGGAACGCCTTCATCCGATACTATCACGGTTTTGTTTTAATCAGAATGATGCAAACCCTGGGGGCTTATGGGTTTCGAGGACTCTACCAGCGAAAATCCGGGTTTCTCCTGAGTATCCCGGAGGCTGTACAAAATCTTAAACATTTCCTTTACACCCATCAACTCCCCGTTGATTTGCCAGAACTAACAACAGTCCTTCATTCTATCGTTTCTACCCTGGACAAAGACAAAAAGAATCCTTCGGAAAACAGGCTGACCGTTCGAATTTTTAGCTTCTCGTACCTATCTTCCGGTATTCCTTTGGATGAAACGGGGACCGGTGGGGGATTTGTTTTTGATTGTCGATATCTTCCAAATCCCGGGCGTGAAGCAGCTTATCAACAAAAGACCGGTCGAGATGCCGAAGTTATCGCCTATTTGAAAAATATTCCGGCAGTAGAGGAGTTTCTGAAACACTGTTTTGCTCTGGTAGACGCCGCCGTAGAGACCTTTATCTCTCGAAATTTCACCAGTTTGACGGTCTGCTTCGGATGTACCGGGGGACAGCATCGTTCTGTATACTCGGCCGAATGCCTGGCTAAACACCTGAGGGAAAAATACGATATAAATGTAGAGCTACGGCATCGAGAGTTGGAAAAAATCGGATGATCAGTCTTAACAAATCTGCTGTTCAGCTCGAAGGAATCACCGTCCGTTTTGGAGGCTATACGGCTGTAGAAAATATAAGCTTTGAGGTAGGAGAGGGCGAGTTTGTAGCCATTGTTGGACCTACGGGCTGTGGTAAAAGCACGCTTTTAAGCGTGGTTGCAGGTCTCCTCCTGCCTACTTCAGGTGAGATCCGAACCTTCAAAGAGCCGACGAAAGGATTAAACCGATGGGTTGGATATCTCTTTCAGCAAGATGCCCTTCTGCCCTGGAAAACCGCTTTGGACAACGTCGCCCTTGGGTTGATCTTTCGACAGGTTCCTGTTCAAGAAGCCCGCCAACGGGCCAGGGAATGGCTGGCAAAGGTAGGGCTTAAAGGATTTGAGAACTATTACCCCCATCAATTATCAGGTGGCATGAAGAAGCGGGTTGGACTGGCCCAGATTTTGATTCTCAATCCCAAAATTTTATTAATGGATGAACCTTTCTCGGCTTTGGATGTTCAGACTCGGAACCTGATGGAGAACGAGTTGCTTCGACTGTGGCAAGAAGACCGGAAATCGGTTCTTTTCGTTACCCACGACCTGGAAGAAGCTGTAGCCCTGGCAGATCGCGTGATCGTACTATCCGCCGGACCGGCATCAAAGCTTATGGGTGAGTTTACCATCCCCTTATCCCGTCCTCGGGATGTAGCCGAAATTCGATTGACGGATAAATTCCTGGAAATTCACCGTGAAATATGGCATATTTTGCGAGGCGAGGTACTTAAAAGTTATGCCCAAAATCTCTAAACTCCATCTTTATCAAATCGGCCTCTTTGTTGGAAGCCTCTTTGTCTGGGAAGGGCTGGTGCAGGCTAAGATCGCAGACGCATTTTTCTTCTCCACCCCTTCATCTATCTTTCTGCGCCTGGCGGAATGGCTGTTAAAAGGGGATATCTATCGCCATCTCTCCATAACCTTCATTGAAACCCTTTTTGCCTTTGTTATAGGTACCGGGTTGGGGATAGGGATTGGACTCTGGTTAGCACTGGCACCCAAGGCTCTCAGAGTACTGGAACCTTATATTAAAGCTTTCAATGCCATTCCGCGTGTAGTCCTTGCTCCGATCTTTACCTTGTGGTTTGGATTGGGAATGATTTCTAAAGTGGCCCTGGGGGTGACCCTGGTTTTCTTCCTGGCCTTTTTTAATACCTATCAAGGTATCCGTGAAGTTAACCCCGTCATACTGGCCAATGCACGCATGTTGGGAGCCTCACGATCCCAACTCCTCCGACATGTTTATCTCCCTTCAACGGCAGGCTGGATTATTTCAAGCCTCCGATCTTCCATCGGTTTTGCCGTGGTGGGAGCGGTGGTAGGCGAATACCTGGGATCCTCGGCAGGCCTGGGTTACCTCATCGCCCAGGCTGAAGGTGTGTTTGACACAACGGGAGTCTTTGCAGGAATGACCCTGCTGGTTGGGTTTGTTTTAATCCTGGACTCGGTTGTAAATCAAGTGGAACGACGTATATTAGCCTGGCGACCCTCCGAAACTTAAGAAAGGGAAGGTAAGAAATAAAGAACAAAAAGCCAAAGTTAAATAAAATGAATAAAAAACCCGGGAGTCAAAACCATGAAACGACAAAAAATAAACAGAAAGGTAAGAGATAAAGAACAAAACCTAAAAAGGCTCAAAGAATCGAAGACCCAGGCAATCCGGGAACAAAGGACAAAAATATCAAAAATTTTTGCCTTTTTTCTTCCGCCCTCCTCCTTTCTCCTTTTTCCTTTGGTTCTTTGCCTTTTATCTTTCCCCCTTTGCCTGTTGATTCCATCGGTTTCCCTCGGCTTAGAAAAGGACAGGGTTGTGCTGGCGGTGGGGGGCAAGATAGGGATTCTTTACCTGCCCCTTACCGTGGTAGAACAAAAAGGTTTTTTCAAAGAAGAAGGACTTCAAGTAGAAATCCAGGATGTCCAGGGAGGTGGTAAAGCTCTCCAGGCCCTTATAGGCGGCTCGGCAGATGTAGTCGTGGGAGGTTACGATCACACGATCCAAATGCAGGCCAGAGAGAAGGAAGTAACGGCAGTTGTTTTGCTTGGACGATATCCTGGACTTGTACTGGGCGTACGAAGCGACTTGGCCGACCGTGTAAAACAAGTGAGTGACCTCAAAGGAATGAAAGTTGGGGTTACGGCCCCTGGGTCTTCTACGCACTTTTTCATCAACTATCTTTTGAGTAAACAAGGATTAAAACCTACAGACATTTCGGTTATCGGCATAGGCCAGGGTAACACCGTCATAGCAGCGGTAGAACATAAACAGGTCGACGCTCTGGCCAATGTGGATCCCACGATAACTGTTCTGGAGAATCGCGGTCTGATTAAAATCATGGTCGATACCCGAACGGAACAAGGTACCCGGGATATTTACGGGGGCGAGTATCCCTTTGCTACGCTCTATACCAGGCGGGACTTCATAGAGCGTTACCCTGAAACTACCCAGCGGCTGGTAAATGCCTTTGTTCAAGGTCTCCGTTGGATGCAGGGCAAAAGTCCAGAGGAGATCGCACAAGTACTTCCAGAATCCTACTTTGCCGGAGATAAGGATCTCTACCTGAAAGCTCTGGCCAACTCACTGTCCATGTTTTCACCAGATGGCCATTTTCCAAAAACCGCCTCGCAAACAGTCCTTACCGTTCTCTCTCTGTTTGATGAGCAGGTTGCACAGGCTCGTATTGATCTTTCGAAAACCTATACCAATTACTTTGTAGATCGGGTACCAAAATAGAGTCGGCTGAGTCTCCAACTCTCAGCTTCTCTAATAACAAGTAAGTCAATCGTCCTCGATTGATAAAGGAATTCTATGAAAACCTATCCAATCAACCTAACTTACAAAAGTTTTCATTTTATTCTTTTCGTACTCATTCTGTTTAATATTACCGCCTGTGCAACTGCGAAAACCGGTCGTCCTGCTCCTCGACAATCGGATCAATTCCCCGAAACGAATATTCCGCTTTACGGAAAGCTCCTTGTCAAAACGGAGCTTATCTTCGGTCTTTCCAAGCCCGATGGGGGAGTTATTTCCGAAACCGAATGGCAGAAGTTTTTGGACGAGTATATAACTCCTAAATTCAAAGAAGGGTTAACCGTCCTAAATGCAGATGGGCAATATCAGACCTCATCCGGGGAAGTTGCCAAAGAGAAATCAAAGGTAGTTATTTTGCTCTATGAAAACAGTAAAGAAATGGATGCTTCCATTGAAGCGATTCGATCCAGCTACAAACAACTCTTTCAACAAGAATCCGTTCTCCGTGTAACGACTCCTGTCGGAGTATCGTTTTAGATTAAACACGGAAAGTAACTTAAATCAAGAAGATATAAACCGTTGTCCGGTGGATGAAGGTAAGACTACGACTTCATTTAACCATTTTAGAGAACTATGATCCTTATCCTGACACCTAACATAACTCCTGAAAGGGAAGAATATAAACAATTAATGAGTGCTCTGGCGAATCTTCAAAATATACAGATCCGGGTTCATACCGTACAGGGAACCGAACAGTTATTGACCGAGGTTTATCTGATCGGTAACACCAAATCGCTTTCCACGGATTACATGAAAAGTCTTCCCGGTGTAGAGAAAGTAGTGCGGGTTTCTGAAGAATACCGGATTTTGGGTCGACACAAGGATGACGACCGTCCAACCCATTTTTATTATAATGGGGTACGCTTCGGACAGGATAATTTGAATATTTTTGCAGGCTTATGTGCGGTGGATACCCCTGAGCATGTTGAGATGATGATGAAAGCGCTCCATGAGAACGGGCTGGTTTGTACGCGTATGGGGGCTTACAAGCCGCGTACAAGCCCTTATTCGTTCCAGGGACATGGTCGAAAGTGCCTTCCTTACGTGTTTGAGTTGGCCGGTAAATATGGAATTAAGGTTATCGCCATGGAGGTTACCCATGAGTCCCATGTCATGGAGATTCGTGAAGCTCTTTATCGGACAGGTAATCCGACCGGTGTGATGCTACAGATCGGAACGCGCAATATTCAGAACTTCGAGCTATTAAAAATAGTTGGCCGCCAGCAGGAGTTTCCGGTATTGATCAAGCGTGGATTCGGAATTACCCTGGATGAATCCCTGAATGCAGCAGAATATTTGGCCAGTGAAGGGAATCGCAAGGTTGTTTTCTGCCTGCGGGGTATGAAAACCAATCTGGGGGATCCCCATCGCAACTTTGTTGATTTCGCCCATGTTCCTGTTGTGAAACACCTGACCCGCATGCCTGTCTGTATTGACCCTTCCCATTCTGTGGGTTTACGAAGCAGTGACCCCAACGGGATTCTGGATATCATGCATGTAACGGCCCAAGGTGTAATTGCCGGTGCCAACATGATCCTGGTAGATTTCCATCCAGAACCCAGTAAAGCGTTGGTAGACGGCCCTCAGGCCCTCCTGCTTAAAGAACTTCCGCATTTCCTTGAAGATGTACAAATTGCCCGGGAAGCCTATGAGAAACGGTTGGCATTGGCCCAACGTTATCGGTAAAACAGTCGGGTTGACGAATCAGGTCTGGGACCCTACATTATTTACTACCTGTCCAAAGAACATGGTTTAAAAAATACGAATAAAATTATCCGAAAAGTCATTCTCGGACAGTATGGTCGAGTATCGGTCTATTCGGAAGAGGTCGTACCAGGGAGTTCAATTTGTATGACAGTTTTAAATCTGCAGGAGCTACTCCATCAACTCCTTTCTGAGCGTATCCTGATTTTGGACGGTGCTATGGGCACCATGATCCAGCGTTATCGACTTGGAGAAGCCGATTATCGTGGAGAACGCTTTAAGGACCATCCCCGGGATCTGAAGGGAGATAATGATTTGCTGGTATTAACCCGGCCTGATATTATCGAAGGTATTCATCAGGCCTATCTGGAAGCCGGAAGTGATCTCATCGAGACAAATACTTTCAATGCAAATGCTGTTTCTCAGGCGGACTATGGTCTGGAGTCGCTGGTTTATGAAATAAACGTTCAAGCTGCCAGGCTGGCCAAAAAAGCCGCTGCAGAATGGAGTACGCGAACTCCGAATAAACCCCGTTTTGTCGCAGGTTCTATAGGCCCCACCAACCGTACCCTGTCTATCTCCCCGGATGTGAATAATCCAGCTTTTCGTGCTTTGACCTTTGATAAACTTCGAGAAGCTTACGCCGAACAGGTTCGAGGGCTCATGGATGGGGGAGTAGATCTTCTGCTTATCGAAACCATTTTCGATACCCTCAATGCCAAAGCAGCCATTGTCGCCATCCAGGAAGTATTCGAGGAAAAAGGTGTGAAGCTTCCCATCATGATCTCTGTAACCATTACCGATCGAAGTGGAAGAACCCTGTCGGGACAGACGATAGATGCTTTTTGGATCTCCATAGCCCATGCAGAACCTTTTAGCGTTGGAATCAACTGTGCTTTGGGAGCTCGGGATATGCGGCCTTATGTGGCCGAACTTTCGGCTATCAGTCCGGTTTACATTAGTTGCTATCCCAATGCGGGTCTGCCCAATGCCTTTGGCGAATATGAGGAACAACCCGAGACCACCGCTCAATTTCTTCAAGAATTTGCTTCCAGTGGTTTTGTCAATATCCTGGGTGGTTGTTGTGGCACTACGCCGGATCATATCCGGGCCATCGCCCGAGCCGTGGAAGGTATCAAACCCCGGAAAGTTCCGGTGTTTAAAGAACGTTATACCCAATTCAGTGGATTAGAGGCACTGACCATCCGTCCGGATAGTAATTTTATCATGATTGGGGAGCGAACCAATGTAACAGGCTCACGTCGATTCGCCAGCCTGATCAAGGCCGGTGATTTTACCACGGCTCTGGAAGTAGCCCTGGATCAGGTACGGGGTGGAGCAAACATCCTCGATGTCAATATGGACGAAGGGATGCTGGATTCCGAGCAGGCCATGACGACTTTCCTTAACCTCATTGCAACCGAGCCTGAAATTGCACGTCTCCCTATCATGATCGATAGCTCTAAATGGTCGGTTATCGAGGCCGGATTGAAGTGCGTCCAGGGGAAAGCCATTGTCAATTCCATCAGTCTTAAGGAAGGAGAAGAGGAGTTCATCAAAAAAGCCCGTCTTATCAAGCGTTATGGAGCTGGCGTTGTAGTGATGGCCTTTGATGAAACAGGACAGGCCGAGACGGTTGAACGTAAGGTGGAGATCTGCCAGCGGGCCTATAAACTTCTCACCCAAGACGTCGGTTTCCATCCGGAGGATATTATTTTCGATCCCAACATCCTGGCTATTGCCACCGGTATGGAGGAACATAATAACTTTGCCGTCAACTTCATCGAAGCTACCAAAATCATCAAACAAACATGTCCTGGCGCCAAGGTAAGTGGGGGAGTAAGCAATCTCTCTTTCTCCTTTCGTGGTAACAACCTGGTCCGTGAAGCAATTCATACGGTCTTTCTTTATCATGCTATTCGCGCAGGCATGGACATGGGGATTGTCAACGCCGGTCAGATTGGAATCTACGAAGAAATCCCCAAGGATCTCCTTGAGCATGTGGAAGACATTATCTTCAACCGACGACCTGATGCCACCGAGCGCATGATTGCCTTTGCCGAGACGGTTAAGGGGCAAGGTCAAAAGAAAGAAATTGACCTCTCCTGGCGACAGGGAAGCGTCGAGGAGCGTCTCTCCCATGCCCTGGTAAACGGAATTATCGACTTCATCGAAGCAGACGTGGAAGAAGCCCGACAGAAGTACCCCAAACCCCTGGATATCATTGAAGGTCCCCTGATGAACGGCATGAAGATCGTCGGAGACCTCTTCGGTGCCGGAAAGATGTTTTTACCCCAGGTGGTTAAGAGTGCCAGGGTCATGAAAAAAGCGGTGGCCTATCTACAGCCTTTTATGGAAGCGGAGAAAGAAGGACACGGAGACGCGGAGACGAAGAGACGCGGAAACAAAATGGAAGGGGAGAAAGAAGGACACGGAGACGAAGAGGTAATTGTAGTATCCCCGTGTCCCCGTATCCCCGCGTCCCCGCGTCCCTCTTCTCAAGGTAAGATCGTCCTGGCAACGGTCAAAGGGGATGTCCATGATATCGGTAAGAATATCGTGGGGGTTGTGTTGGGTTGTAATAACTATAAAGTTATTGACCTGGGGGTCATGGTCCCCTGTGACAAAATCCTCCAGACGGCTATCGATGAAAAAGCGGATATCATTGGCTTGAGTGGATTGATTACCCCTTCCCTGGACGAAATGGTCTTTGTGGCCAAGGAAATGGAGCGTCGGGGGTTCAAAATCCCTCTGTTAATCGGTGGAGCAACCACCAGCAATCAACATACGGCAGTAAAGATTGCACCGGAATATAGTGGAACTACTGTCCACGTTATAGACGCTTCACGGGCGGTAGGTATCGTGGCCAGCCTGCTGGATCCCAAACAGAAAGAAGCCTTTGAGCAAGATAATCGGGAAAGTCAAGAGCGCCTGCGTAGGGTCCATGGAAAAAAGAAAGAAACAACCCTGGTACCCTTCGAAACAGCCTATGCCAACCGACTGAAAATCCAGTGGCGTAAGGAAGATATCGCGATTCCCTCCTTTCTGGGTCGCCGTGTTCTGGAAGATGTCCCCCTGGACGAAATAGCCAGATACATTGACTGGACTTTCTTTTTTACAGCCTGGGAACTAAAAGGAAAATTTCCAAAAATCCTGGATCATCCGGAATACGGCCCGGTAGCCCGAGAACTCTACCATAACGCCCTACAACTTCTCCGTAAACTAAGCGACGAGCACCTATTAACCGCTCGGGCAGTTTACGGCTTCTGGCCGGCCAACAGCATAGAGAACGATATTATCCTGTATACCGATGAAACACGAACAAAGGAATTGATACGCTTCAACATGCTCCGTCAACAACAGGCTCAACCTCCAGGTAAACCCAATCTCTCCCTTGCAGATTATATCGCACCACTGGAAAGTGGACTTCCCGACTATCTGGGAGCTTTCGCTGTTACAGCTGGTTTAGGGGTTGACGAGTTGGTAAAACAGTATGAAAAGAACCAGGATGATTACCATGCCATCATGGTCAAAGCCCTGGCAGATCGCCTCGCAGAAGCTTATGCGGAGTATCTACACCAACGTGCACGCTGTGATTGGGGCTATGGATTGACCGAAAACCTTACTTACGAAGATCTCATCGAGGAAAAGTACCGGGGTATCCGTCCCGCCTTTGGCTATCCGGCTTGCCCGGATCACTCGGAGAAATTTAAACTCTTTGAATTGCTGGATGCTCCTTCGATAGGAATTCGTCTGACAGAACATGGGGCTATGCTCCCGGCTGCCAGCGTTAGTGGGTTGTATTTTGCCCATCCTCAAGCCCGTTATTTCACAGTTGGGAAAATCGATCGAGATCAGGTTACGTCCTATGCGAGGCGAAAAGGAATGCGTATAGAAGAAGTGGAGAAGTGGTTGTCTTCCAATCTGGGATATCCTGCAGAAGCTTAAATGAAGAACCTGTTCCGTTTACAGCTTACAGCGAAATACAATAGACTTCCTGTTCGGTTTCCTCTTTGGAAACCCGGATCTTTCCAACAAACTGCGTAACATAATGGGATTTGACAATCTCATGGGCTTGTTGTCCTATCCAGATACTTCGGGGTCCTGCTAACAATCCAAGGTGAGTTGCAAGGGTCGCAGCCTCTCCAAAAACAACATATTCCATCCGTTCCGTTGATCCTACATAACCGGTTATAACCTCTCCGGTGTTAATTCCAATTCCAAGGTCAAACCTCTTTTTAGGATCTCGCCGCTCGTTAAGTTTTTTCTGTTCTTCGTGTATCTCTACGGCGGCTAATACTGCTTTCTCTGCATTGTCAGGATAAACCTCAGGCACTCCAAACATGGCTGTAACCGTATTTCCAGTGCAGGTACCCAAGGTCCCCTCATATTTAAAAATAATCTCCCTGATCATCTTAAAATATTCATTTAAAAGCTCCATCAATTCGGCAGGCTCCGGTATTTTACAGAGAGAAGTGAATTCTTTAATAGCTGAAAATAAAACCGTTGCCAGGACCTTTTCTGCTTTTATCGCCAGCTTTCCGGTATCCAGACTAACTTTGGCTATCTCAGTTGCTAGCATTGGAGGTAAAAAACGCTCCAGGCTACTGCGAAGGGTAACTTCTTTCTTGATCCTCTCACTCAAGATAATCTTCTCTATGCTGGAAGCAATATGATTGCTGATGGCAGTTAACAAGATGACCTCACTTCGATTAAACTTTCCAGGTTGAGAATCTTCTAAGTAAATCACTCCAATGATCTCATCATACTTAAGGATCGGTGCACACATCATGGAAGGTGCTGAGTGATACTTCTGGGTTTTTATACCCATTTTGATAGAACTAAGATCTGAGAACCACAAGACAGCCCTCTTTTCGTACCTGACTTTCTCCACCATGGCTTTGTTATAAAAATTATTTTCTCCCCTGACTACATAACATCGAAACTCTCCCTGATCGTCTACAAGGAGCAACAAGCATTTATCGGCTTTGATCGTTGTCCAGATGGTATCAACAATAGACTCTAAAAATTCTTGAAAATTTCTGACGGTTGCGAGTTTTTCACTGATCTGATGCAGAATCAAATAATTTAAGTCTAACACCTTACTTCTATCTAAGTCTTGAAATTTAACCATCAGGTCGGAGGGTTTAATGGATTCTGTTTCTTCTGATTCAAATACCAGAGCCGTAAGGCCAATGATAATCCTATCCCCGTGCTTTAACCTTTCTTTCTTGATCTCTCTACCGTTAACAAAGGTGTGATTTGTACTCTCCAAGTCTTCGATAAAATAATCTTCCCCTTCCCGGATTATCCGGGCATGTCGACGAGAAACCGTTTCATCACTGAGATGAATAGAATTTTGAATCCCTTCCTCAGGATCATCCTTACCGATAGTTATTATGTCTTCATCCAGGATGAAGACGGTCTTCGTATCATTGGGTCCTTTAATAATTAACCGTGGCATGTTTCCTGATTCTCCATTTCAGAGTTACTCTAAAAAATTTCCCTTCTTTCCAATACCTTTTCCATGGATAGGGAGGTTGAAGTTGCCATGGGTAGGGAGCCGGCTGCCCTCACTCAGGATAAACTTTGCGACAAGAGAATCTCCTTGCCTTAATAGATGGTTACGTTCCTATTCTGGTTCTTACCGTAACACTCCATCGAAAAGGTATAACTTTTGGTTTTACCTGGAGAAATCTTTAAATGGTTTAAAACCAATCATCAAACGAGACGTTTAACCTACTTGACTTCCCCGGTTATTAGATTTAAATATTGGTAAATTATTTTGATTCTGCAAGAGAAGAAAGATTCAAGGAACGGAATTAAGAAAAGAGAGAAAAGGAACTTTCCATGAAAGCCATGATCTTTGCAGCGGGTTTGGGTTTGCGCTTGAAACCACTCACCGATATCCTACCTAAATGCCTCGTAGAAGTAAATGGAAAAACCATGCTGGAGCATGTCATAGATCGACTCAAGATGGTCGATGTGGATGCTGTGATGATCAACGTTCATCACTTTGCCCGGCAAATTCACTCCTTTGTAAAACAGAAGAATAGTTTTGGTTTACAGGTTGAGTTTTCTTATGAGGAAGAGTTGTTGGAGACCGGAGGAGGTCTTAAAAAAGCGAGTTGGTTTTTTAAATCGGACTCTATGGTACAAGGTGAAGAACCTTTCTTTGTCCATAATAGCGACGTTTACTCGGATATCGATTTAAAGGCCATGCTTGACTTTCATAGGAGCCACGGGGCGGTTGCTACATTGGCCGTAAACAAGCATAAAACTTCTCGCTATCTTCGTTTTGATACAAATCAACGGCTGGTGGGGAGGGAAAATCAAAAAACCGGTCAGGAAGTACTTCTGGCACCTGGCATAGAGTTTGAGAGACTTTCCTTTACAGGCATCCACGTTTTATCCCCCAAGATCTTCGATTATATGCGAGGTCAATCGGGTCGTTTTTCCATTATAGATACTTATATGAAAGCCATACGGGAAGGAGCGCTTATTATAGGTTATCGAACGGATGACAGTTTTTGGATGGATATGGGAAGTGTTGAAAGGCTGGAGTCTTTAAGACGGAAACTGGAGTCCGATAAGAAAATGTAATTTCCAGGAGGAAATGATATGGATATCCGCTCAGGAGTCGATTGGCCGGCTTCGGCGCTTTCTAATTTTGCGCCCCATAAATTTGTGATAGATGGAATCCAGTGCCACAGTATGGAAGGATTTTTACAATCCCTGAAGTTTAAAAATCCGGAAATGCAGAAGGAAGTTTGCAAGCTGGTAGGAAAGGCTGCAAAACTTAAAGGTAAGAACAAAAACTGGCATCAAACTCAGAAGCTTTGGTGGCAAGGAAAAGAAATCGGTCGGCATAGCCAGGAATATCAGGACTTACTGGATAGAGCTTACCAGGCTTTGGCCCAAAACGAGGGATTCCGGAAAGCCCTTTTAGCAACCGGTAATGCAGTTTTGACCCACAGTATCGGGAAGAATGACCCCCATAAAACCGTCTTAACCCCAAGGGAATTCTGTTCCCGGCTGATGACAATAAGAGATTCCTTAAAAAAATAACCCGAAAGGACCTACCCTCGAAAAAGTATCATGAATAAAAGCAGCCCCATGAAAGGAAGTCTCAAATGGTATCGCCTCCAGATTCGAGCACGGAGGATATTCAATAGAATTCCGCTTCGTGAAAGCCAAAAAATATTTATTCTCACCTTACTTATCGGTGGTCTATGCGGACTTGCCGCGGTTGTGTTTCATTTACTATTAGACTTTTTTCAAGAAAATATCATCTATTCTGTAGCATCCCTGTCGGATTGGTGGCATATGCCCCTTCTGATCTTCATTCCTGCTGTAGGCGGTCTTATTTCAGGTATAGGGCTTTCTTTTGCGCCTGAAGCCAGGGGAAGTGGTATACCCCAGGTTAAGAAGGCTTTTTACCTGAACGGTGGACGGATTCCCGCGCGGGTCATTCCGGGTAAAATGATTTTAGCCGCTTTCAATATCGGTACCGGTGCAAGTTTAGGACGTGAAGGACCTACTGTTCAAATATGTGCAGCCCTGGCTTCCCTGCTAGGAAGAATATTCGCCATCTCCCGGCGCAGACTTCAGAGCCTTTTACCGATAGGTGCTGCAGCAGGTCTGGCGGCTGCTTTCAATACGCCCATAGCCGCTCTTACCTTCACCCTTGAAGAGATATTGGGAGATACCGCCGCAAAGCCCCTGGGGTCCATTGTGATAGCTGCCGTTATTGCAGCCGTAATTGAACGGGCCATGCTGGGCGAACATCCTCTGTTTACCGTTCCACCTTATAAATTAAATTCTGCCGTTGAACTCGTTTTCTACGCTTTATTGGGAATTATAGCAGGACTTACAGCAGTCCTTTTTAAGGAAGGACTCCTCCGTTTGCGGATGTTTTTTCAAAATCAGCAGATTATACCCCCCTGGGCTACTCCAGGTTTAGGGGGTCTTATCCTGGGGATAATAGGGACTATGGCTCTTCTTCTTACCGGTTCTTCAAGCATCTTTGGAGTCGGTTATGGACAGCTTTCCATTGCCTTACAAACGGACCTGCCTCTCCCAATGTTTATCATTCTTGGAATTTGTAAATTGATAGGAACGGTGGTATCTTATAGCTCAGGTTCTTCAGGAGGGATCTTCGGTCCTTCTCTTTACATAGGAGGAATGATCGGCGGTGGAATCGGAATCTTAACCCGATTCATTCTACATAATTCCTTAACCCAACCAGGAGCCTTTGCCCTGGTGGGTATGGGAGCAGTATTTGCCGGTATAGTTGGTGCGCCAGTTACTTCTATTATCATGGTATTTGAAATGACTAATAATTACGCCATTATTCTTCCCCTTATGGTAGCCAATATCGTCAGTTATGCGGTAGCCACCAAACTCAGCCCAACCCCTATATACGATGCCTTACTTTTACAAGACGGAATTCATCTCCCCCACCTGGAGAGACACGTTTTGAAACGGATACCTGTTCGTGCGGCGATGACGAGAGAAGTAACCACTGTAAACGGCGAACTGTCCGTTGCAGAGGCTTTCCGGTATGTACAATTACTTCCTGAACACCATCACGCTTACCCCGTTATGAATAGGCAAGGCCGATTAATCGGCCTTTTTACCTTCAATGACTTAAAGCGAGCACTGGCAGCCAATCAAGGTAACCGTCGATTGGATGAGATTCTAAACAAGGATTTAATCAGCGCCTACCCCGATCAAACGTTGGATGAGGTTATATTCAAGCTGGGGCAAAAAGGTATTTCTCAACTTCCCGTAGTTAGCCGAAAAGATCCATCCAAACTGCTGGGAATCATCACCCTGCATGACATAGCAGCAGCTTTGTCTAAAGAAGATAAAACAGCCGCTACAATAGGAGCAGGAGTTACCGAAAAGCATACATAAGACCCATTTGGAAAAGTTTTTTAAAGCCTTTAAATCAGAAGGAGAGAGGTAATACCTCCAACCTGGATAAGAAGCCTTTACGGCCCGGTCGTAGCCTTTACGAATTTAGCCCATTCTTCCGGTAGGATCCGACCTACCAGTTTGAAACCCTCCTTACCCAGTGGTTTAAATATGGCAGCCTCCCCTTCGGCGAGGGTAAGCTCGGTTGCTCCCCGAATACTAAATCCGTGGGCTACGAGAATCGTATTGGTCCCCTCAGGAACTATTGTAGAAAGCAAATTCCGCAATTTATCTTTGAGTTGTTCTTTTTCAGTCTCACTTTTAACATAAGAGGGGGAAACCAAGTCGAAGGTGGGTTCGACACGCCCAAAGGCCAGTTTAGCCGTCTCCCGGGCCCGACAGTAAGGACTTGCCAAGACTTGACCTATGGGGATTCCAAGGGCCCGGAAAGCCTGACCGATGGCCTTTGCATCTTCCCGACCCTTTTCAGAAAGATTGCGTTGGGTCTCGCAATTCTCTAAATTCCCCAGATAGGTATCTCTCTGGGTCCAGTCGGTGGCAGCATGTCGGAAGAAAATTACATACCCACCCTGTTTTAAAGCCTTTACGAGTTGTAGCCCGGATAAGGCTGTTTCGGTCTGGGCATGCCCTGTATTTGAAACGGGAAGGAAGATAATATAAAGGGCTAAACCCAACAGGAAAAATCGTTTTAACATCTTTAACCTCATTTCTGTTCGCGGACTTTTGCGGTTTTCAAAACCACAGAAGTCTTAACACGCGTTGAAAGACAGTCTCTCCGTAACGGTTCACCCTCACTTTAAACCCCTTTCCCCCGCTGCAGGAGAAGGAGAGACCCTTTTTCTTTTTTCAGAATAGAAAAAAAATCTTTAAAAGTCCAGTACAATCTTTATTTTGTATCTGTATCCATTTAGCAGGCAGAAGAAATCCTCTCTCACCTCATAGACACCGGAATAACTCCAGAAGGAATTATTTTATTAACCCCAACCCCTCCTAGCCCCATATACATCAAGCTGAGAAGGGGAAAAGCCTTATTTTCGGCCTGAACACTCCCCATTCCCCCCTCGAGGGGGGACTAGGGGGTGTTCCCTATAGGCGTCGGGATAAGAAGGTTAACCCTAGCGGAGCTACCTGTTTAACAGGCCGCGGCTAGGGAGCTTGAAGAAAATTCTGAATGACGGAATCCCCCGACTTGCGTCGGGGCTACCCACGGTTCGCCCCTGACAGGGTTTTCAGCTTAACCTGGCGCGTAGGGGGTTAGAGGGGTGTTCAAAAAGTTACACTTCCTAAGTTGTTACAGGTACTTTTATTTTCATTTAAACTCCTTTCGTTTAATTTTTTATTGAGATTCCCTTGCAGATAATTTATAGTTAAACACATCATAAAAATCCTAAAAAGGAGGAATATCTATGTCCGGTCCATCTTTCAGACGGCACGATAGTGAGGGCCCGGTAGCCCCTACCTCTTCAATCCCTGAGCCTTCTTATGCCGAACGAGCGCGTACTTTAGTGCACCGGGGGCGTGTAGGAAGTTTATCTACCCTCTCCCGAAAACGACCCGGCTGGCCCTTTGGCTCTGTAATGCCCTATGCCGGGGATGAGCAGGGTCGGCCTATTTTTCTCATCAGTACAATGGCCGTCCATACCCAGAACCTTCTCCAGGACCCCCGGGCCAGCCTGTTGATAACTCAACCCGATGGGGAGGGGGACCCTCTCGGTATGGCCCGGGTTACACTGATGGGAAGGGTTTCCAGAGTTCCGGAGGAAGAGTTAGCAGGGGTACGGGAGCGCTACCTGGCAGGATATGAAAACGCCAGGTACTGGGTGGATTTCGATGACTTCGCATTTTACCGGATGGATATCGTGGATGTCTATTTTGTGGGCGGTTTCGGCATGATGGGATGGATCACCGCCGAGGAATATTATCGCGTAGAACCTGACCCGCTGGCAGATATAGCAACTGGAATCCTCCAGCACATGAATACAGACCATGCCGATTCATTAATTCTCCTCGCAAAAGTTTTTGGGAATGTTGAGGCAGAAGAGGCTGTTATGACTTCGGTTGACCGTTTAGGGTTTCAAGTACGGCTAAAGACCGGAGAGCGTGTATATGGAACCCGTATCCCGTTTCTTCGTGAAGTAAGAACCCCCCAGGAAGCTCGAACGGTTTTGGTGGAAATGGTTCGGCAGGCACGTGAAACGATCCGTAGATAAAAACAGATAGGATTTCTCATTTCCATGGACCATTTTCTGTTGGTAAGTAACCCCTAACATGATAAACGGAAGAGGGAAGAGGGCAGATAGACATGGTCATCATTTTAATGGGAGTTTCAGGCTCCGGTAAGACATTAATCGGGCAATTTCTCGCCAAAGACCTTGGCTGGCCATTTTACGATGGGGATGATTTTCATCCCCAAACCAATATTGATAAAATGAGCCGGGGGATTCCCTTAAATGACGAGGACCGGAAACCCTGGTTGGATACACTTCAGCAGTTGATCCACAAATGCCTCCAGGAAGGTCAACCTGCTATCCTTGCCTGTTCCGCTCTTAAACAGGCTTACCGGGATCATCTCCTGAAGGATAATCCGGGAGCCCTTTTTGTCTATCTGAAGGGAACTTATGATCTCATCCTCAGGCGCCTCCAGGAACGCAAAGGACATTACATGAAAGCAGATCTCCTGACCAGTCAGTTTAATACACTGGAGGAGCCAAAAGGAGTCCTGACAATCGATGTGAATCAGAAACCGGAAACCATCGTGCAGTTGATCAAGCAGGGTCTGGGATTAGATAAACATTGAACCTTCCCGGTTCATTTTATTTTTCCATTGATGGAGTATGTGAAAGATTTTTACTCTTACTTAGAGTCAAGTTGTAATCTCATTTTCGCCTTCCATCTACTTAAAAAACGCGGTGACTCCGGCCATTATTGCAGCAAAAAAAGCAGGTATTGCGTTTACCGTCCATGAATATAAACACGATCCGTCTACCGATTCTTATGGACTGGAAGCTGCGCGTGCACTCGGTGTTGATCCCTCTCAGGTTTATAAAACCCTCGTTACCAGGGTCGAAGGGCAACTCGTGGTGGCTCTGGTACCTGTTAACAAGAATTTAGATCTAAAGGCTCTGGCTTCGGTCTTGGGAGCGAAGAAGGCAGCCATGGCAGAGATTACCGATGCAGAACGTGCAACCGGTTATGTGGCGGGGGGGATCAGCCCCCTTGGACAGCGCAAGCGTTTACCGACCGTAGTGGATGAAAGCATGCTACAATTCGAAACTATCTACGTTAGTGCGGGAAAGCGAGGGTTAGAAATTCAACTCCAACCCACCGATCTCATTCGCCTTTGTCAAGCAACCCCTGCTGCGATCGCTCGATAATTAACCTGAATCGAATCTGACACATACGGTGGTGACGCCCTTCCTGTCCAAGGATCATTTTGGACTGGACAAAAAAATAGAGGTTATGATAATAAGGTAATATTTCGCAGGATGAACCTGCATAGAGAGTATTTTGGTAACGGGTCAGAAGTCAGAAACTGGCATAGAGTGAAGAAACTATCATACCTTACACATATCAGGACAAACTGTAGAGTGGATACGATCTTCATCCTGAATCCCGAACTCTGACTCCTGATTCCTAAGAAAAGGAGGTCAGTATGGGTCATTTGGGTAAATTTAAAATTGCCTGGATGGTAGGGATCATTGTTCTATCTGTGGTTAGCTTCAGTTTGAGTACTGAAGCTAAAATGGGTATCGAAAAACAACCCTTTGGGAAAACACCCGATGGAACACCTGTGGATCTCTACACCTTAACAAATGACAACGGTATGGTGGTAAAAATCACGAATTATGGCGGTACGGTGACTTCTCTGATAGTTCCAGATAGGAATGGGAAGATGGGGGATGTGGTACTGGGATATGATAATTTAGATGGATATCTCAAGAATAATCCTTATTTTGGTTGCATCATCGGACGTTACGCCAATCGGATTGCTAAAGGCCGATTCGTATTAAATGGAGTCGAGTATAAACTGGCTCAAAACAACGGCGAGAACCATCTGCATGGAGGGATTAAGGGGTTTGATAAGGTTGTATGGAATGCAAAAGAGGTTAAAGCCGGTAATGGAGTGGGTGTGGAACTCAGTTATCTGAGCAAAGATGGCGAGGAGGGATACCCGGGTAATTTGTCGGTAACCGTTACTTACGTTCTGACCAATAACAACGAGCTGAAAATCAATTACCTGGCAACAACCGACAAGGATACGGTGGTTAATCTAACCCACCACTCGTATTTTAATCTGGCCGGTGCAGGGGAAGGAGATATCTTAGGTCACGAGCTCATGATCAATGCCGATAAGTTTACTCCTGTAGACAAAACTTTAATACCGACGGGGGAATTGCGAAGTGTTAAGGGCACACCCATGGATTTTACGCAATCTACGGCTATTGGAGCCAGGATTAATCAAGAAGATGAACAACTCATCTTTGGCAAAGGTTATGACCATAACTGGGTGCTGAACATTGTAGAAGGTGCGCTGACACGAGTTGCCAGGGTATATGAACCTAAAACCGGACGGGTTATGGAGGTTTTTACCACAGAGCCGGGTATGCAGTTTTATACCGGAAATTTCTTAGACGGTACCATTACAGGTAAGGGAGGTAAAGTCTACTACCAACGCTATGGGTTCTGCCTGGAAACCCAGCATTTTCCAGATTCTCCCAATAAGCCTCAATTTCCTTCGACAGTTCTCAAACCTGGTCAAACCTATAGAACGACCACGGTTTATCAATTCTCGACGAAATAGTTTCCCTTTATTTTAACCAATGTGCAGGTTCATCTACCTTTCTTAAGGTCGGGTTAAGGCATAAGGCAAGGGACAAAAGATTATCTGCGAAGGATGATTAAACTCTTTATCAATGCAGGAACATCAAAAGGCAGGATGTATGGTAGATCAACCGTCTCGGTTGAAGGATAAAAAAATAGTTTTCCGGCTCCTCAGAATCCTTCGGAGATTATTCTTATCCTTTGCCTTTTGCTTGTTTTAAAATCGAAGTAGTTATGAATACAAATCGTGAAACTCCCTTTGAAACTCTCTTAAATCGGCAAGACAGCGAAACATGGTCTAGAGTTATTACGGCTCTTCTACCGTCTATCCATGATGTAGACAAAACGGCTACGCAGATCTGGTTCAAATTCTTTCCACTGGATCTCGCCCGCGCTCTTCAACAGGCGGAGGATCCGGTTCAACTGGCCAGGGATTTACTGTTGCAAGGAAAATATCAATTGAAAGATCAGATTGATTCTTCGCATCGGTTTTTGTACGGTCACCGTTTTTGGCCTGAAGTCAAAAACGCAGTAGCAGAGTATGCTTCCTCTGTAAAACCTTCTACGGACCTGGACCTTAAGGCTTTGATAGGCGAGCTTGCTGGTAGTGTTGCAAGGAAAATGAACGTAGAAGACTCCCTGCTTATCGGTATTACTGCCGTGGCTTTGATGACCTTACAACAGGTCGGTTTGAATACCTTTAAAGCAGCACCGGGGGTTATTTATCTAAATCCCAAGTTCTTCAAGAAGTCTCCGGAGCAGATATTAAAAGCCCGTGCTCGAGATGACTGGCAGGGATTATTTGGCTTTCTCAGGGGGATTAAAAAGGAATGGACGGTAACCTTCGATGAAAATGATGAGACTGCAAAGTTTAAACTGATTCATACTCAGGAACTCACCACAGCGGCGATGTATGATAAACGGGATCATACCTGGCGCGATCCTCGTTGTATGAAGGAGGAAGGACCTATCCCTGTTCAATGTCGTTCGGCGGCCTGTGGGACCTGTTGGGTAGGTATTTTAGGTGGTGCTGAAAAACTCTCTGAGGTGAGTCCTCTTGAGGGACGGAAGATAAAAGAGTTTGGCTACATTGATACGAATGAGCCAAAGCCGTTGATACGCCTGGCCTGTATGGCTCAGGCCTTTGGCGCAGTCTCTATTGTTATTCCACCCTGGAATGGAGTTTTTGGGAAATTCCTCCGTGCCTGGAAAATGAACCGTAATGGATCCCAAAAAACCGTAACACTTTAAGGGATTAAGTGACTTTATACTTTGGCACTTTTTGTAAGTTATGGATTTTATTAAATTACAAAAGCCCCACAGGGGCGATCTGTTTGTAGCGAATCGATGTTCTTTTTATTAAGCTGGTCCCGGAGGGGCTTACCTAAGTTATTGGATTTAAAATTTAACGGTAACTGTAACAATTTCTTACGAAAATCATCTTACGGTTTTCATACTTCCTTCGTGGCGACCCAACGGGTTATGATTGTTTAGTAGGTATCACTTTTTTATGTCTGAACACCCCCTGTCTCCCCCTCCAGGGAGGACTTCATTGGGAGCGACCCTATATCAGTCCCCCCTGGAGGGCAGGGCTGTTAAGTTCTCAAGTATTTCGGATAGTCTTTGATATTTTTGATAAAGTGAGTCCCAGAGAAGCACCCTGGATTCGTGCTCATCCAAAGAGACTCCTCTGTACTTCTCAGAGAACTTAACAGCCTTACCCCTTGAGGGGGAATGGGGGGTGTTTCTTCTTCACCTACTAAATGGATCCAAATACAATTTAACGGATTCAAGTTAAAAACTGCAAAAGTATAGGATAAAGTAGAGTAAATAAAATAAACCGTCTTTAAACAACCCGGCTAAATAAAGCACCCTGTGACTGGATCGTCCAGGAGGACAAGCTGGGTTTCAAATCGGAAATTCTCCTTGTCTCCAGAAGTTATTTTATCTTAGATTTTAGATATAAGAAAGAAAAGTTCGGCTGGAAAGTGGAGGAAGGGGAAGGTTGATGAAATAACTATTTATGTCGCAATCTTCGGTAAATTCAGCACCGGACCAGCAGTTACGGGCAAAGATCTGGGAGGTCTACCAACGACTCCTGCAAACCTATGGAGAACATCCCCTGGTACCCCGGCGTGAACCCATGCACGAACTGATCTCAACGATGCTCTCACATCGGACAACCCAGCAGAATGAAGCCATCGCCTTCCAACGGATGTGGGAGCATTTCGGATCCTGGGAGGCAATCCGGGATGCCCCTGTAGAGGAGCTAAGTCGTATCATTGCCCCTGCGAACTTTGCTGAAGCCAAGGCATCTAACATCAAAGAAGCCCTGCGACGTATCATTGCAGAACGGGGCGAACCTTCCATCGATTTTCTTCGGGATGTACCTCCAGAAGAAGGACTTCGCTGGTTGATGTCCCTACCCGGGGTAGGAATCAAGACGGCTTCTCTGGTGTTGCTTTTCTGTTTCGGCAAACCAACTTTACCGGTTGATACCCATGTTCATCGGGTCAGTCAGCGGTTAGGCCTCATCGGCCCAAAGGTTAATCCAACGGCTGCCCATACCTTTTTATCGGCCCTGTTACCACCGAATCCCCATGTGCTCTTTAATTTCCACGTAAATATGCTCCAACATGGGCAGAAAATATGCATCTGGGGTACTCCACGTTGCCAGCGATGCCCATTAACCGATCTCTGTAACTGGTATCAAGAGCATCGGAAGTAATGCCATTTCCCCGTTGAAATCCCTGATCAATGATAGGGGAAATTGCAGGCAGTTGACCTGTTTGCGGGTGATTCAAGAATACTTCCAGGGAGGTTATGCAATATTTTCAGACTGAATCGGCAGATTAACGTGAAAACCCAGAATATTTTTATCCTTGCAATTATCTTTATTCTCCTGGGGAATCTACCCGGCACAACCTTATCAAGCGCAGAATGGATCGGGCATCAGGAATCAAAGGCCAGAGATCCCAGCAACTTCTGATTTCTGACTCCTGACTTCTAATTTATGAAAAATACCACAAAAGAAAAGTTACGTCGGGGCGAGGTAGTTATCGGAGCGGTAATTGGAACCTGTAATCTGGATATTGTAGAGATTATGTCCCGGATGAACTTTGATTGGTTATGGTTTGATACAGAGCATTCACCCCTTAACGCAGAATTACTTCAACCCATGCTTCAGGTGGCTCGAGGTGGACGATGTACCCCCATTGTCCGGGTGGCCTGGAATGATCAGGTTTTGATCAAGAAAGCTTTGGATGTAGGTGCCTATGGATTGATCATACCCTGGATAAACAACCGGGCACAGGCAGAAGCTGCCGTTCGGGCGTCAAAATATCCTCCCCAGGGTCTTCGGGGATTCGGACCCAGATGGGTTACTACATCTGGAGGAGATCGCTTAGAATATACCAAAACGGCTAATGAGGAAATATTGATTATCGCTCAAATCGAAACCCGGGAGGCTGTGGATAATCTTGAGGAAATTCTCACCACACCGGGCATAGACGCTTACCTGATCGGTCCTAACGACCTGGCTGCTTCTTTAGGGCATTTGGGAGATATTCACCATCCCGAAGTAGAAAAGGCAATTGAAAATATTGTTGAAAGAGGAAAGAAAGTAGGTGTACCCGGAGGCTTTGCCAGTGCCCCCGTGGAAGAATGCAAACAACGTATCGCCCAAGGGTTCCAAATTATCACCTTGGGAAGTGACCTCGACTTTTTCCAAAGAGGTATCCAGGACACCTTTGAAAAACTGGGTCGGAGGATGCGATAAGGTTTATCTTATTTATCCTTTAACTCTTGATTCCCATGTCCTGTCTTACAAAGGTTAAATCTACGCGCCAGGATAAAGGGGTTAGCCCCGGCGGGGCGACCTGTTTCACAGGCCGCTCCTCCATTCCCCCCGCACGCGGGGGAGATAGAAGGAAGGAAACTTCGCTTCAAAGTTCCTTCCCTTACAGAGCGGCGGAAGGCCAGGAAGGGAACCCCTCAGAGGTCTCATTCTTATCCTGGTGGCTATAGGATTAGGAAGTTATGTGAGAAAGAACCGGCCTCTAAAAGGGAAAAGGAGGGGTAGTTTCTATCCTTTATACCCAATACCGACTTGGTAGAAGAGCCGGTTCTAAGCCCCTGGATATTTTTAAAGGGTAGGGGTCCGATAAAGTATCCTTCCCTTTGCCTTAATCTCCACATCCACCAGATATTTTCGGATCGTCTCAGGATCGGGCGTGATACCTAACCCGGGCGCATCGGGTAGATGAATTTGCCCATTGGAATCTGGGAGTATTTTCGTAGGGGTAAGTTCAACTGCCAGGGATTTGGGCTCGACCGGGTACTCGCAGAGGTTATGGTCTTTTAATCCGGCGTAGGGTTGCAAAGAGGCACTGAGGGCCAGGTGGGTGGTAAAGGTGTGATTGACATAGGTAACCCCCTTTGCATGGGCATAATCTGCAATTTGCTTTGAAGTCGTAATACCTCCTGCCCGACCTGTATCAATTTGTATAAAACCGATTCCCGCATAATCGATCATCTGCTGGGCCATGTAATAGTTATGGCAACCTTCACCACCGGCCAGTTTAACACTTCCAGATAAAGTCGACAGTTTCTTGTAGGATTTTAGAGCCCCGGAAATAAAAGGTTCCTCCAGCCAGAGCACCTGACAATCTTGTAATACCCGCAAGCGGAGGCTTGCAGCCTCCACATCATCGACCCAAACTGTTCCCGCATCGATCATTAAAATTCCATCTTTGCCCAAACCTTCTCGTGCCGCATGAACCTGATCCTCATCCATCTGGACAGTTCCCTTGCCGAAAGGCCCCCATCCGAACTTGGTTGCTCGGTATCCTTGACGTCGTACCTGTTGTGCCTTCTGAAAAGTCTCCTGAGGAGTATCTCCGAAAAGTTGCGAAGCATAAGGGATTTTGGGATAAGCTCTGGAATATCCCAGCAGGTTATAAATGGGAAGTTCCAGTTTTTTTCCCAAAAGGTCCCACAGGGCAATATCAATCCCGGAAAGGGTATGATCCGCCTGTAAAAGATCCAGGCTATTGGCCCGAACCAGGTTCCCAATTCGGGCAATATCTTCCACACTTTCTATGTTTTGACCCAGTACGGAATCCTGAACCGGTTTGCAGGCACTATGGGACATGGGACAAACTAAACTTGCAATGGATACCAAAGGAGAGGCCTCACACTCTCCCCAACCCTCGTAGTTACCTGCACGTATACGCACCAACAAGGCATCCTGACTTCCATCCCCTATATCCAGGATTTCCGGCATCGATAAATAAAAAAAATCAATAGTTTCTATTTTCATGATTTCCCTCCTCCGAATTCTATAGTTCTCCTGGAAAATATCATACGCTACTTTTGCAGTTTTTAGCTCTTACAATGAATGGATTCGATAGAGCCTGGAAGATAGGGACCTCCTGGATTTTATTCTCTTCGTTGACTACCCAATATTCGTTGTAGAGTTGGAATATCTACAGGTTTGGTAAAGTGTTGATCGAATCCGACCTCTTGGGAATATTGCTGGTCTTTCTCCTGTCCGTATCCCGTCAGCGCGATAAGAAGGGTTTTGGACAGGCGAGGTTCCTGGCGGAGCTGTCGAGCAACCTCATAGCCATCCATCCCAGGTAAGCCAATGTCCAGTAAGACGATATCCGGCAGGTAGGTCAGTGCTGCTTCCACAGCCGATGGACCATCGTAAGCCGTATAGACTTCATGCCCCCACAGTTTTATCAACTCACTTAAAGTTGTTGCTGCATCTACATTGTCATCGACTACCAGAACACGACGTTTAGAATCCAAAATCTTAGGTTTCGGGTCTACGGAGTCGGGGTTCAACGTTCTAGACCCAGTTTCAGACAATACCGGCAGACGTACTACAAATTCACTTCCCCGGCCCAAACCTTCACTGAAGGCCGATACACTTCCACCGTGCATTTGTACTAAACTCCTTACCAGCGTAAGTCCAATACCCAGGCCGCCTTGTGAACGATCCAAAGATTGACTTGCCTGGGTAAACAGATCGAAGATTCGGAGTAGCATTTCTGGAGGAATACCGATACCAGTATCGCGTATTCGGATCACGGCTTCTTCTCCTTCTTGAGTACAGGTCAACCAGATACGACCGCCGGGTTCTGTATATTTGGCAGCATTATTGAGCAGATTAACAAGGATTTGCTCCAGTCGAGCGGGATCTCCCTCCACCCAAAGAGGTTCTTGGGGTAGGGAAACCAATAGCCCATGCTGACGATTCTCAATGAAGGGTTGACTGGTCTCAATGGCCCGGGTTATGATAGTGTTTAGATCTAAGGGTTCCTTTTTTAATTGAACTTTACCACGAATGATTCGTGAGATGTCCAGAAGATCATCCACAAGCCGGGTCATATGTTGAATTTGCCGTTCTACAATATCCATTGCCCGTTTCAGGGTGGGATCATTTCCACTACGTAGGCGCATGATCTCGAGGGCATTACGGACCGGAGCGAGGGGGTTACGCAGTTCATGGCCCAGGATGGCCAGGAACTCATCTTTCCGTCGATCGGCTTCCTGAGCCTCTTGATAAAGCCGTGCGTTTTCAATGGGAGCAGCAACCCGGTTAGCAAAATCTTCGGCTAAAGCCAGATCGGCAGAGTTATAACGGCGACCTGATTCAACAGATAAGAAGGTTATAGCACCAAGAGGCCGTCCCTGGACTTGAAGGGGCACACACAGGTAAGACCTGGGATTTAGCTGTCGAAGCAGTTTAAGGTGCTCAGGGTCGTGGGTCATGGTTAAAAGGAAGGAATCGGAAATCTCAGGGTAAATTTCCGGGTGACCAGTCTGTAGTACTTTAAAAATACTGTGAAGAGTATCCGGTGAAAGCATCATAGCCTGCTCTAAGTTACGAGCCAGGTCGGCCTTGGAGGGATCCGCATGGGCCACTGCTATGCGATGGAGCAATCCATTTTCTCCTATCAAACCCACAAAACACCAATCGGCCAGGTAAGGCACCACGAGATCTGCTACCGTATCCAGCCGGGTTTGATAATCCAGGGAAGCAGAAAGTACACTACTGGCATGGGCGAGGAAAGCAAGGCGTTGTTGTGCGGCTTCCGCCTCAATACGCGCAGCCTGTTCTTCTTCATAAAGACGGGCATGTTCAATGGCCAATCCGATTCGATCGGCAACAAGTTGCAACAGGAGGGCGTCCCTGTCAGTAAATCGATAAGGACGAAAGGCACCGGCATGAACAACTCCAATCACCCGGCCTTCGACCATCAACGGAACCCCTACGATCGATCGGATCCCTTTTGCTCGTAAGACTAAACTTTCAACTTCCTCTGTCGCCAGATCATTTACGATGAGTGTTTCACGATCCACGGCGATTCGACCCGCTATCCCTTGACCTATGGGAATCTGAAGTCCTTCGGCTACCTCCCCTTCGAGCCCTATGGAAGCCTTTACTACTAAATGTTGTTCATCCTCGGCAACCAATAGAATGACAATCGTATCAGCGTCTAACAGTTCTTTGAGACGGTTTAATAACTTGGGAAGTAAATCCTTCAAGGACAAATGCGCCAGTGCAGTATCTGTAATAGCTTGAAGCCGCCGAACCATGTCGACGGCTTCCTCGGCTTTGGCACGGGCTATTTGCTCCCGAAGGAGAAGTTGCGCATATTCCTCCTCCGCTTGCTTGCGCTCTGTAATATCCCGGGAGTTTACAACGATCTGTAAAGACCCATGCTCATTGACAAGATTTTTACTTTTGGTTTCAAGAACACGCCAGGACCCGTTTTTATGCCGAAAGCGGATCTCTATAGACGGCGAAGCATTTGGATTTTGAAGTAACTCGATAAAGGCTGCCTGGATTTTTGGAATATCATCTGGATGAACGAATTCAAAACCATTTCTACCAATTAACTCTTCGGGTTTATATCCGAGTATCCGCTCCACAGAGGGGCTCTGATATTGCATGATCCCCTGGGCATTTAGAACCGTAATAAGATCCGATGCATTTTCTATCAGCGAGCGAAAATGCTCTTCACTGCGTCGTAAAGCTTCGATTTCTTCAATGCGTTTACGTTCTGTTAAATCCTGAACTATTTCGATTAAACCGATGACCCTGTCATTTTTATCCTTTGCCAGGGTAAGTAAAAATTGGGCAGGAAATCGCGTACCATTCTTCCGAATACTCTCACCCTCATAGGTAAACCTTTCCTTCCCGAGAAGATCTCCAATAAGAATTTGTAACCTGCCTTCTTCAATAAGTTCCTTCGGAAAGAATACTTCAATATTTTGTTTACCAATAACCTCGTCGGTAGTATAACCGAAGACCTGACAGGCTCCTTCATTATAGGCAATTACGTTACCATCAAAGTCTGCTGCAACAATGGCATATCCAACCAGATCTTCAAAGAGAGCCAGTGCAAAATCGGTATTTTCCCTGAGCTTCCTGACTCGCTCCTGAATCAATTGTTCCATGCTATCTCCTACTAAATCACTCATATCCTTCTGGCTCCTTTGCCAACTCTTATCCTGACCCCACACCTATCTGAAACCATATTTCAGTTTTGCCTGATGAAGAGAACCCATCAGAACCCTAAAAGACTCTTTCGAAGGAAAGATTAATAAAAAGGTTACAATATGTTTTCCAATGATGATAAATTCATTTTCAATCAAAATAATTTCTTGGGCTTGAGGGTTCAAGGTGGCAACGGATTCATCTAAAACACATTGAAGCAGATCCATGGCCAGAATGGGAGAAGAATGATAAATCTTTAACCCGCAAAAGTCATGAATGGCAGTCAAATAAGCCCCTGTAATGATATTGCCAATTTCACCCAGTAGAGAGTTATCTAGATGGACCATATACTCTTTGGAATTCAGAAGAGTTTTTTCTATCAAACGAATTAAGTCCCTCTTTTGCGTTTCCTGCACGATAAAAAACAGGTCTCCCATTACATCCCCATGCAGTTCCATTTTTGCACAGATCACAGGCATATAAGGATCATGGAAGACAGAAAACATATTCGGGATAGAAAGCTTATATACGTTGGGTATAATAACATCCACTGAACATCCAAGTATTTCACTAAAGGCGGTAGCGGCATTACCTGCTCCTATATTCATCATTTCTCTCAGGAAGTCTAATTCCTCCTCTGAAAAACATGGATTCACGTGTTTCATACCTACTACCTTTCCTTGCCCAACAAGCCTGGGATATCTAGCAGGAGTGCTACCCGTCCATCTCCCAAAATAGTACCTCCCGAGAAACCCTTGATTTGTTGCGCGATGGGATCAAAGGGTTTAATAATACTTTCTATCTGATCCAATACCGTATCTACACCCAATCCAATAAATTTATCCCCTCTATAAAGGATTAATGCTATCATATCTTTGGAGTCCTCTTGTTGAGGAATGTTCAACAAATTATTTAGTTTAACAAAAGGGATGACCTCGTTACGCAGGAGTAAGACTTTCTCATTCTGGATCTCCTTGACATCCTCAGGCCCAATTTCAAGGGTTTCGAGAACAATATCAGAAGGAATTGCAAAAATATGTTTACCAACTCCTACCATAAGTGTTTGTATAATGGCTGTAGTCAACGGTAGCTTCAAAGAAAAACGAGTTCCTTTACCTTTTTGGGTTGCGACCTCTACCGTTCCACCTAATCCCTTGACTGAGGTCATCACCACATCTAACCCTACACCCCGTCCTGAAACATCGGTTACCTCTTCCACACTACTAAATCCTGGTTTAAAGAGCAGATCTATCACCTCTTCATCTTCCAACAGTTTAGCTTCCTCCGGTTTTACAAACCCTTTTCGGACTGCCACCTCCTTCATCCAGGGAATATCAATCCCGGCCCCGTCGTCTTCTACCTCAATCAAGATGTGGTTTTCAACTCTTTTGGCAGCGAGTCGGACAACGCCACGCCTTTCTTTTTTCTGTTTCTGCCGAACCTCAATAGGCTCTATCCCATGACTTATAGCGTTTCTAATCAGATGAATTAGAGGTTCACTCAAGGCATCTAAGACCGATTTATCCAACTCTATTTCACTTCCTTCCATAACCAGTTCCACTTCTTTGTGGGCCTCCCGAGCTAAATCCCGCACCATTCTGGGAAATTTTTGAAAGATTTCATCTACGCGGACCATACGGGCAGCAGATACATTCTCTTGCACTCCATTGATGATGCGATCCATAGCCGCCAGGGCAGTCCTTAGCTCTTTATTGGCTGTATCGGAAATAATATTATCAATACGACTCTTGGTAATAATCAGTTCCCCAACCTGATCAAAAAGAGAATCCAGAAGATCCATGCTCACCCGGATAGTACGGGTTTTTTCAATAACGGGTAAGAAAATCTTCTCCCCCTTACGCCCGGTTATATCCCTTAGGACTCCAATAAACAAACGCCGTCCACCTACCTGCATCTCGTTGATGGCCAGTTCCATGGGAAAAGTTGAACCATCTTTCCGTAAAGCCTTAAGCTCGCGTCCGATCCCTAGAGTTTTTGCTTTGCCTGTTTTTAAGTAGTTATTGAAGTAAGTCTCATATATCTCCCTATAAGGCTGGGATATCAGCTCTTTGACATTCTGCCCGATGATCTCATCGAACCTGTAGCCAAACATACGCTCGACTTCTGGATTAAGGGATTCGATGATTCCCCATTCATCCAGGATAAGAACCCCCTGCCGTATCAATAATTCATGAAATTCGATCTGGGTAATTTTCTGCTTGAATTCTTCTATTTTCGCAGTGATTATAAGGGCCTGATCTTTTTCACTTTGTCCCTCAGTCCGCTGTCTAACCGACATCTCAAGGGCATCAATAATCTCAAACAGAACATCAACAACTTCTTGTGTGATGGGTAACTCACGCTTGCGCAGACGATCTAAAAAGTCCTCAGAAAAATGAGCCAGCTCTGCAATGCTTGAAAATCCCAGCATTGTGGAGGCACTTTTGAGAGTATGAAGGGTTCTAAAAACCTCATCCAGTCGGTCCACCTGGGCAGGATCTTTCTCCAGTGCCAGAAGAGCCCTGTTGATCTCTTGAAAGCCTTCTTTGGTATCGTTTAAATAATCGTCTAAAAAAATAGAAAAATTTAACTTATCCTTGTCCGACACTTATCCTTCTGATAGGAGGAGTGCCAGGAATGAAAAGAATAAAAAATCTCATTTCCTTTATCCTTCCTCCTCTTTTTTATTCAACACCCTTTGAATCTCGGTGATAACTTCTGTCTGGTTAAAGGGTTTTCTTATGTATCCACTCGCACCTAGCTGACGAGCTTCCTCTTGTTTTTCTTCCTGTCCCAAAGCAGTAATCATAATAACTTTCGCCTTTGGATCCTCTTTCCGAATATTCTTCAGGGCCGAAAGCCCATCTCCACCTTTCATTAAAATGTCCAAAGTTACCAGATCTGGCTTAAGACTTCTGTATAATTCTTGAGCTTCATTCCCGTCCTTTGCCGTACCTACTACCGTATGCCCGGCCGTTTCAACAATATATTTTAGAGAGTTCCTCATGAAAGAGGCATCATCTACAATCAATATCCTTGCCATTTCCATAAATAGGGGGTGATGAGCAGTAAACAAACATGGGGGTGGTAGAGTCCCTCGCTTCCTGCTTTCTATCTTTTGTTTACCGCTTATATCCACCACCCACCGTCTATTGTTCATTACCTATCGCCTATTGCTTACTGCTTTCCACCCATTGCCCTCTGGCTTACTGTACTTACCTCAGCTATCTCGGTTTTACTCAATACCTTATCCACATCGAGTAAGATAATTAACCTCTTATCAAGTATGCCTACGCCTATTATATACTCTTCCGAGATCGGGGTAATGGAAGTTTGAGGTAGTTTCTGGACTTTCTCATCGGGAATTTTGATAACTTCTTCCACACTATCGACCACAATTCCAATGGGAAAACCACCCTGCTCTAAAATGATAATGCGGGTGTCTTCGTCATATTCCTTGGGCTCAAAACCGAATTTCTTACGAAAACTAATAACAGAAGCAAGCCGTCCACGAAGGTTCATAATTCCCTCAATATAAGGAGGAGCATTGGGAATCTCGGTCGTATTTATTACAGAGGAAATCTCCTGGACCCGCATGGCTTGAAAACCAAACTCCTGGTTTTTAACAGTAAAAACAAGATATTGATCTGTTTCAACTTCTATTTCCTCCTCATCAAGGTTATCCCTTACAACTTCATCTGACATTTGGGAGAGGTGAGCCGTGGACAGCAGAGATGGTCGACCGATCACCTCTACGACCCACCGCTCACTACCTGAAGATTACCATCCCTTCCCTCTATCTTTGATCGTACTACTTCCTAGATTACCCAAGTGCAGGGAAAGCTTCTTACCCTTTGATTTCTTTAAATACATTTTTGTCGACGAATTGTTGGAGATATTTTCAGCAATATCAAACCGCTCTACCGTCTGCTGGAACTTTTCAGACATCTCTGCAAGGGTTGTTGCAATGGAGGTCACCTCCTGCATCTTCGCAAGAAGACTCTTAGAAGCCTCTGCTAATTGTGCACTTCCAGTCGAAGTATCCGTTGCAATCCCACTGATTTTATCCAGGCTCTGGGAAACGGCATCAATACTCTTCTTTTGCTCTGCAGCAGCTACCGAGATCTCCTTAGCTGTTTTGGAAGTACTTTCTATGGCACGGTTAATGTCCTTAAATGCTTTGGATGTTCGTTCAATGGAGCTTTTTCCCAGATTAACGTTCTCAGCCATGGTTTTGATGATAATTACAGTATCCTTTGTTTCTTCCTGGATAGACTTAACCAAGTTCGATATTTTCTTAGCTTGAGCCTTGCTATCTGCAGAAAGGGATTTTACCTCCTCAGCAACGACCGCAAAACCTTTACCATGCTTGCCGGCACGAACAGCTTCGATAGCTGCATTGATGGCCAAGATGTTAGTTTGACTTGCAATATCTCGAATAACATCCACAATCTCTTGAATTTGCTCACTGCTCTTACTCAGGGATTCAATGCTGGCTACTGACTGTTGGGAACCTTCCAACATAAGATCGGTATTCTTAATCGTTTCATCCATGGCTTCACTACCCTCTGCAACAGCTTTGCTGGCAATCTCGGCCATTTGATTCATACTTTCGGCCCGTGTTAAGGTATTAGAAGCAGTCACCCCCACAATTTCACTTTCACGTGATGCACCTGAGATCTGTTCAGCCTGCGCTTTAGCACCCTTGGCAATCTGTTCAACCGATAAGGACAACTGAGTAACCATCTCATTCATCTCCTGCCCCGCATTTAACATGCTTTGTGAAACTGAACCGATATTAATTCCCGCTTCGGTAAGTTCGGTTACAATCCCCCGTAAGCTCTCTATGGTCGCATTGATCCCGTTAACCATAGAGGCAAATTCGCCCGATGCCTCAACGTCAATGGTAGTGGTAAGAATTCCTTCACTCACCATGGCCATGACACTATTTATCCCACCGATGATGGTATTAAGATTATCGACCATCCCATTAATGGTATTCTTTAATTCGAGAATTTCTCCCTTGGCTTCTACCGTAATTTTTTGTTCCAGATTACCCTGAGCCACCGCCGTGGTCACCCGAGCGATGTCCCGAACCTGAGCTGTCAGACTGGCCGCCATGGCATTGACATTATCCGTCAAATCCTTCCAGGTCCCAGCTACCCCCTTGACCACAGCCTGACCCCCTAACTTCCCCTCCGTACCTACCTCCCGAGCAACCCGAGTTACCTCCGATGCAAAGGTGCTTAACTGATCCACCATGGTATTAACGGTGGTACCGATCCGCAAAAATTCACCTTTAAAGGGTCTTCCTTCAACGGCCAGTGCCATTCTTTTCGACAGATCACCCTCGGCAACAGCAGTAATGACCCGGGCAACCTCCGTGGTAGGTTGGGCCAAATTATTAATAAGAGCATTGATGGAATCGATGCTGGTCTTCCAGGAGCCTTTGGCTGTTCCCAGCGAAAACCGTTCGGTTAGTTTTCCTTCTTCACCGATAATCTTACTTACCCGTACAATCTCGTTGGCCATATTTTCATTCAGGCTGATGACTTCATTGAAGGCCTCTGCGATCTCACCCATAAGACCATCCTTTTCGACTTCCAGGCGAACGGAAAAATCACCTTGCTTGACAGCCCTCAGAGCATCCAACAATGATCTTAGTGCGGTCTCGTCCTCGGTACTTCTATAAGTACCTGTTTTGACCTCTCCAGAATCATTTCCTTGTTGGCCATCGGTTTGTCGACCTTGAAAAAAAACTAAACGGCCGGGTTTTCGGGGTTTTCTCATGCCATCCATGTTCACTTCCTCCTTTTGGTATGGATACTGATATTCTTAGCAATTTCTGCATAAGCCTTCCCAACCTTACTTTTCGGTGCATAGTGAGATATAGGTATCCCTTCACGTTGAGCCTGGAAGACTTCTGCAGAATCCGGGACAATAAATACCGTATGAAACATTTCTCGGAGCCTTATTTCCACTTCCTGGGATGGAGTACGTTGGCGGCGTATCTTTGAAAATAGGGTAGATTTGACATATCGGACCAAAATTGCGATGATTTGGTCGAAGGAATGCCCCGTCATTTGTTTGATATCTTGAAAAGATCTTTTGAGATTATCTAAAGCTTCTAAAGAGAAGATACTGGGATCTAAAGGTACGATTACCTGGTTAGCGGCACAGAGTCCATTTAAAGTCAGAAGACCCAAACTCGGTGGTGGGTCAACAAGTATGTAGTCATACATTAATCTGACGGTCTCCAGAATCCGGTCCAAAATGAATGTTTTATCTTTAACATCTTGCATAACAACTTCTGCCACTGTCAGATCTAATTCAGAGGGTACAAGATGTAAGTTTTCTATACCCGTTTCAACTATAACCTGAGTGATGAGCATCTCCTCATGCCAGATACACTGATCTAAGATTACATCGTAGATAGAGTATTGCAGAGAGGTAGTCTCTATGCCTAATCCAGAGGTGGCATTGGCTTGAGGATCCAGGTCTACCACGAGCACCCTATAACCATCCTTCGCAAGATAACCTGCGATACTGAGGCAAGATGTAGTCTTACCGGTACCACCTTTGTGATTGGCAAAAATGATACATTCTGCCCCATCTGTCATTTTTTCTAAAGTTTCTCCATTTTTCGACTCTTCATCTTGATTAGTTTGCCTAACAAATTCCTTAAAATATAAAGATCCATCCCCTCTATCCTTACCTTTCATATAATTTCTCTAGACACTCAGTTGTTTCTGGCTTCAGGGTGTATAAGAGAAGAGCGTTTGATAGGCACTAACCGGATTGTATAGCCGTAAGATCAGCTCTGAGCGAGACAATAGGCTGATCATAAGATGATTTTAAACTCCTTGAAAAGGCAATACAATAAAACCCATATAATTGGGTTAAATATTATATATTTTATTGCCTTGTCAAGTTCTTTTAAAGGAAATTTCCTGACTCCAACTGGTAATTACGGTCCTCTGAGAAACTGAATCCTTTTATGTGAGAATCTTGTTAAATTTTCCTAATAACTTGTCATTGAAAAGTTATTGACAGTCCAGTTACCTTCTCAGAAATAGAAAATAAAATCAAAAAAGTACTGAGCCTGGGTAAAGAACCAGGTAAAAGGGAGTCCAAATAATTCTGTTTTTCCAGAATCCCCACCCATTCCCAACCTACTCTCCCATTCTCCCTCTGGGAATATGAAGAAGATCATGGCCTTTACCGTTTGGCTGACCACCACCTCGAAGGCCTTCCCATCTTCTAAGGATTCCAGGTCAGAATGACCCTCCTTAATCTTCCAGCGTCGTGTGGATGCCGGTTCTCATAGAAATAATCAGGTCTTTTCTTATTTTCTCCTGCATTTTTTTCTTGACGCACAGATCGGTTTGCATTTATATGATGGGACTCGTAGTGGGCTTTGGAGGCTTATCCCAACTGTTCAACCTTATGTCAAGGCTCAGAAGGAATATGATAAATTGTTTTTCTCTCCATAAGTATGGATCAGGACTTTGTATTCTTTTCTTTTTAATTCTTATCTCTACCGAAGCTTGGGGAGAAATTTATCAGTATATTGATAAAAACGGCGTGCTCACCTTTACAGATACTCCTCCTCGAAATGTACCTTACAAGGTAAAGATCTATAGCAAATCCTCTTCCCAGGTTCGAAGTAATAAAAAGAAAACCACACCAAGAATTTTCATCTCGCAATCTGCTTTAGGAAAAAACCAGGGATCCAACTTGATTTTACCCAAAGATCCCTTCAAACCTTTGGTTTTGACGTCTGTTTCAGAGAAAAGCATGATTCAGCTTTCGAAACCTCCCTCTACCGGTCCTATACGTTCAGATGAGAGCAGATCTATCCCTTCACCTTATAAAGAGCATATAGAAGAAATGGCTCAAAAATACAAGATTAATCCAGACCTGGTGAAGGCGATCATCAAAGTAGAATCCAATTACAACCCAAAAGCCGTTTCTCCCAAAGGGGCTCAAGGTCTTATGCAATTAATGCCTGAAACGGCCAAACGGTTTGGTGTTAACGATCCTTTTGATCCCCATGAAAATATTGCGGGAGGGATCAAATATCTTCGATTTCTGTGGGATCTTTTTGGAGGAGATTTAAAGCTGGTGCTGGCCGGTTACAATGCGGGGGAGCAAAGGGTTGTGCAATATGGTAATAATGTTCCTCCTATTACGGAAACTCAAAACTATGTGCAGAAGGTTTTAAGTTTATCGGGTCTTTCCTCAACTTTTGCTCGATTTTCAGAACCTATTTATCGATTCGTCGATAAAAACGGTGTCCTGACCTTCACAAATATTCCAAGATTAAAGAATTGATGGAATTAGGGAAGGGTTGGGTGACCTTACAGGTCACCCTTCAACGGGACAACCCCATAAGATGACTCCTACCGGTCAGGTTACCGCTTCACAGGGCAAGGCATAAGATCCGATTTTTTTATCTTCTGCTTCCTTTACTGATATTTTTTAATCTTCCGATGAAGGGTTCTCAAGCCGATTTTTAGGAGTTTGGCGGCTCTGGTCTTATTCCCGTTGACATAGGCCAGGGTTTTTTGAATGACTTCTTTTTCTATTTCATCTAAAGGTGTTCCGATTTTGAAACTCATTTCAGGTTCCGGATGGATGGCCTTCAAGATGTAGGGAGGAAGATCTTCCACACGAATATATTCTCCGCGGGAAGTAACTACCAAGCTTTCGATGCAGTTTTTCAATTCCCGTACGTTTCCAGGCCAATGATAATTTTGGAGTAGGGTAAGGGCTTTAGGTTCGATACCCCGAACAGACCTGTTATTTTCCTGATTAAACTCTTCAATAAATTTCTGCACAAGCAACGGAATATCTTCTCTTCTCTCTCTAAGCGGAGGTAAATAAAGGGTAATGACTTTAAGTCGGTAGTAGAGATCCTCCCGAAATGTTTTTTGCCGCACAGCCTCTTCCAGATTCGTATTGGTAGCGGCAATAATATTTACATCGACTCGAATCGTTTTGGCACCGCCTACCCGCATAAATTCTTTTTGTTCCAGAACTCGAAGCAATTTAACCTGGGTCGAAAGGCTCATCTCACCGATTTCATCTAAGAAGAGAGTTCCGCCGTTGGCCAGTTCGAACATACCTTTTCGGACGCTCCAGGCTCCCGTAAAAGCACCCCTTTCATGTCCAAAAAGCTCGCTTTCAATGATTCCTTCTGGGATCGCGCCACAATTCAAGGCAATAAAGGGTTTATCGCGATGGGCACTGTTGTGGTGAATGGCTCGGGCTATCAATTCTTTTCCGGTACCACTTTCACCCTGGATTAAAATGGTACTTCTGGTTAAACTGATGCGGGCAATGGTATCACAGATCCGCTGCATAGCCTCGGAGTTTCGGACAATATTTTCAAAGGCATATTTTTTATCCAGCCGTTTCCGGAGCTCGACTACCTCGGTGAGCATTTGTTGTTGATCCAGGGCTCTTTTGATAAGTACCTGAAGTTCATAGAAGTTTATCGGCTTTATCAGGTAGCCATAGGCTCCCTTTTGCATGGCTTTAACAGCCAGCTTCACATCCTCCGGTTCTACCACCGTAATCAGAGGGGTATTCGAACTCCGAAGTTTAGCAATCTTCAAAATCTCAAAACCGTCCACATCTGGCATTTTTAAATCGACTATAATGGCTTCAAATAAATTCTGCTCGATTAAATCCAAAGCCAGTGGACCCTTCTCGGCGAAAATGACTTTACAGCCAGGTTTCTGTAATGCTTTACTGGCCAGGTGAAGAGTCTGGGGATCGTCACTGATGACCAGGATTTTTTTAGTTTGACCCATAATTCAGAAGCAAGAAGTAGGAAGCAAGAAAAGGATTTCTTGCTATTTACCTCTTATTGTCTCTTACTTCTTGCCCCCTATTTCCTACTACTGAACAAAAACTCCTATAGCATTTGGAACCTCCCAACCCCCTTCCACCGAATCCTCAAATCCATTATAATTGAGATAAAACTGACTCGAAGGACCTCCATCTAAATTAAGGGCCGACTCGCATCCCAATCCGCCTTCTGAAAAGGATAACCTCATAATTTTGGCTAAATCATCTGCATAAACCACTGAAGCATCAGATATGACAAAAATAAGCTTTTTATCCTTAGTAATTCCAAGGGCAGATCGCCGGGAAACTTGATTTTTCAACTTTACAACCCTTCCATTAACTACCAGTCGAGGTCCTACCTGGAGCGCCTGGGAGATGTGGGGATTATATTGGTATTCTCTGGTATGGATAATTTTTGGTTCTCCCTTTTCGATCAGAAATATCCCCCAATCGGCTCTGGACATCTGATTGAGAACCACATGGTTCTGGATAATAAGACCCACAGGTTCATAGTTGGAGAGAAAAAAACCTCCATTGATGGCAGCTATTGCCCCACTCTTCCTGGAAAATTCCTTCACACTTAGTTTTTTTTCGTTATAATCTTTACTTTGAATAATCCGAACAGGATACTGATAAGGATCCACCTTCAGGACCTTCAACCGGATATCGGTCCGATACAACCCTGTACGAAACTCCATAATTCCGTATTCAAGGCCTGAAGCCAGAACTTTCCAATTCAAGGATTGGGGGACTGAACGGGAACTCTGGGGTAAAAAAAGTAAGAGGGTGAAGGAAGTTATAATCAATAACCTGGGAAGGAGTTTCATGGATTTGATCTTTGGTACGAATGGAGTTCCAGGGAGCTAAAAAAATAGGGAATTTCTATTGCTGCCGAATTAGGGGAATCTGAGCCATGAACTGAGTTCTTTTCCACATCCAGGGCAAAATCCTTCCGGATGGTTCCTTCGGCTGCATTTGCAGGATTCGTCGCTCCCATCAACTCCCGAACTCTGGTTATGGCCTCGGGACCTTCTAAAACCATGGGAACAATGGGCGATGAAGACATAAACCTAGTCAGACTCTCAAAAAATGGACGTCCCCGATGAACTTGATAGAATCCTTCGGCTTCTGCTTTCGTAAGGTGAACCATTTTCATGGCCAGGACCTTAAGTCCCTTTTCTTCAAATCGGGCTATAATTTTACCTATCAGACCTCTTTCCACCGCATCTGGTTTAATAATAACAAGGGTTCGTTCCATGAACTGTGTGACCAAAACGCCCGGATGAAAGACGAAAGGAAAAACCGTCTCTACCCTTTCGCCTTTCACCTTTCGGGGTATTTAATGGTTGCAGCTACCGTATCTCCTATCTCCGCAGGACTCTTACAGATAATTACACCGGCCTTCTCGAGGGCTGCAAATTTCTCGGCAGCCGTTCCTTTTCCCCCGGCTATAATCGCACCGGCATGACCCATTCTTCGGCCAGAAGGTGCAGTCTGACCCGCAATAAAGCCAATGACAGGTTTGGTGACCTTTTGTTTAATGTATTCAGCAGCTTCTTCTTCGGCGGTTCCGCCGATTTCCCCAATTAAAACTACCGCTTTGGTTTCTGGATCTTCTTCAAAGAGCTTTAAGCAGTCAATAAAATGGGTTCCGACAATGGGATCCCCTCCAATTCCGATACAGGTTGATTGACCCAGGTTCTTTTTGGTTAATTGCCCTACCGCTTCGTACGTAAGCGTACCACTTCTGGAAATAACACCAATAGGACCGGGTTTATGAATATGCCCCGGCATAATGCCGATTTTACATTTTCCAGGTGAAATGATTCCCGGGCAGTTAGGTCCAATTAACCGGGTTTTCTTCCCCTCTAGATAGCGACAAACTCTCACCATATCCAGAACCGGAATTCCTTCTGTAATACAAACCACCAGGTCTAATTCAGCATCGGCGGCCTCCATAATTGCATCGGCAGCAAAAGGAGGTGGAACAAAAATGACCGAGGCCTTGGCTCCGGTTTTCTCAACTGCTTCCTCAACGGTATGGTATACAGGTATACCGTCAATCTGTTCTCCTCCCTTTCCGGGAGTTACACCTGCCACCACTTTGGTTCCATAAGCTACCGCCTGCCGGGTATGAAAAGTTCCCTCCCGTCCTGTAATCCCCTGAACAATTACCCGAGTATGCTCGTCTACAAGAATACTCATGATTCGGTCCGTTGTCTGTTTCCCATGATCTGTTGTAGGAAATTAAATGATAAACAACAAACCATGGATTGTCTTTTATTTATTTTGCAACTGCCACCACCTTTTCTGCAGCGTCCTTCATCCCATCGGCGATGATAAAATTAAAACCCGATTCTTTTAAAATACGTTTGCCTTCTTCGACATTGGTTCCTTCCATCCGAATAACTACTGGAACTTTCACGTCGAGTTTAGACATCGCCTCTACAACCCCCGTCGCCAGTCGATCACATCGCAAGATTCCACCAAAAATATTAATGAGCACAGCCTTTACATTGGGATCCGAGATAAGAATTCGGAAGGCATTCTCGATCATCTCGGCACTGGCTCCACCCCCTACATCTAAAAAATTGGCCGGAGAGGCCCCCGCTAACTGGATAATATCCATGGTTGCCATGGCTAAACCCGCTCCATTTACCATACATCCAACGGTTCCATCCAGTTTTATATAATTCAGCCGATATTTATTGGCCTCCACTTCGAGAGGATCTTCCTCATCTAAATCTCGAAGCTGAACAATCTCCTCATGGCGATATAGGGCATTATCATCAAAGTTTAGCTTGGCATCCAGAGCTATAACACGGTTATCGGGGGTGATCACCAGCGGATTGATCTCCGCCAGGGAGCAATCCTTGGCTTCAAAGACCTTGTAAAGTTTAAGGATAAGATCAATAGCCGATTTTGCCTGTTGAGGGGTTAATTGAAGCTGATAAGCCAGCTTTCTCGCCTGAAAAGGTTGCAGACCCACAGCCGGGTCAACCCATTCCTTCAAGATTTTCTCCGGGGCTTTTGCCGCAACCTCCTCAATCTCAACCCCTCCCTCGGTACTGGCCATAACCACAGGTCGGGATCTGGATCGATCGATGACCATTCCCAAATAAAGCTCCCGAAGAATCGAGACCCCTTCTTCGACGAGAACCCTTTTCACTTCTTTTCCTTGCGGTCCGGTCTGGGGCGTAACCAGTTTTTGGCCTATCATCTGACGGGCCAAAGACTCGACTTCTTCCGGAGAATGGGCCAGCCGGATCCCCCCGGCTTTACCCCGTCCCCCTGCGTGAATCTGGGCTTTGAGGACCATAGGACTGGTTCCTAACTTTTCGGCAACGGCCCTGGCCTCTGAAGGTGTATGGGCTACCCCTCCCCTCGGGACACTCACTCCAAACTCTGCTAAAATTTGCTTCGCTTGATATTCGTGGATCTTCATGTCGTCTCCTCACAGGTAAGTCAGAAATTATAAAGAATATAAATTTAACCTTAGTATTAGCTGAATACCCCTGTCAAGGAAAAAGTACCCGGGCGGAAAGTCACTTCCTGAACTAACAGGTTTATCTATCCGACAGGATAAACAAAGTTCTCCAGGTCATCATACTTATATCAAAATAATTTACCGTATCCGGGCTGTTCCAGCAATAATATGAAGAAGGTTTAAGACAAAAGCTGTTTCCCTTGACAAATCTCTTTAGCTACGATAAACTTTCTAGTAAAATTTCAGACCCCGGGTTCCGTAATCTTTGAGATTCTTAAAAACTTGGAGTTATGAAAGAAACTTTAGGCCAATTAATCAGTAAATTAGCCAGAACCAATATCGTTATCTGGCATGAAGAAGAGAAAGCCAGATCTACCGATGATCATCAAGTTGCCCGTGCAAAACGGGAAATCGATCGATTAAATCAACTTCGTAATGATCTCATAGAAAAAATCGACGAACATCTTATTCAACTTACCCAAAAAGAGGAAAATGGCTGAAACGCTGGGAAGCTTAGTGGATAAAATATCTATAATCGAATTAAAGCGGTTTCACATGGAGGAACAGATAAATCGATCAGATGTCTCCCAGAACCATATCGAAGAGTGTCAACAAAGGTTACTCATTCTGACCCAACAGCGAGATGATTTGATTGCTGAGCTGGATCAATTGGTTCAAGATGTTCTATCTGGAAAGAAACAGCTCAAAGTTTATCGCCAATTCAAAATGTATAATGATCCTAAATATCAAATGCGTAAAACATAACCACGAAGAATTTGAAGAACACAAAGTAAAGCTAAGGCTAACAGGTGGGTCTCCTTCGTCCTCTTCGGGGTTATGTTTTACCTTATTCATTCCTTGAGTAAATCCCATACGTATTTTGCCTGCCAAAATTGTGGCTACAAATCTCCCAAATGGATGGGTCGTTGCCCGGACTGTGGAGAATGGAACAGTCTGGTAGAGGAACGGGTAGAGTCCGTTTCTCCGGTAAGGAATACCGGAACTAAGGTTTCCTACCGGTCCGAACCGATTCCCATCACCGAGATCAAAATTAAAGAAAGTATCCGACTTTCCTGTGCAATAGAAGAGTTCGATCGTGTACTCGGAGGAGGTATTATTCCGGGTTCGGTTATCTTAATCGGAGGAGACCCCGGTATAGGTAAATCAACGCTGCTTCTTCAAGCGACTGGGGGACTAAGCAGTCGAGGTTTAAAAATTCTGTATGTTTCAGGTGAGGAATCGGCAGAACAAACCAAACTCCGGGGAGATCGTCTCGGTATTTCCCATAGAAACCTCTATATTTTAACGGAAACCTGCCTGGAGGAAATTTTTCGACAGGTTGAGAGGTTAAAACCCGATATTCTGGTTATCGACTCTATCCAAACCATGTTCACTTCAGCCTTACAATCTGCCCAGGGAAGCGTGAGTCAGGTCCGGGAAGTGGCCGCCCAATTGATGCACTTATCCAAAAGAACAAACCTTTCAACCTTTATTGTAGGACACGTTACAAAAACCGGAGCCATTGCCGGTCCCAGGGTTCTGGAACATATTGTAGATACCGTGCTGTATTTTGAAGGCGAACGGAATCATCCGTATCGAATCTTACGGGCCGTTAAGAACCGATTCGGTTCCACCAACGAAATTGGAGTCTTTGAAATGAAAAGTTCCGGACTCGTGGAAGTCTCGAATCCATCTGAATTATTTCTCTCTGAGCGGCCCAGTGATCGGGTTTCGGGCTCGGTTGTGGTCTCCTCCATCGAAGGGACCCGACCCATTCTTATCGAGCTCCAGGCTCTGGTAGCCCCCAGTAATCTGGGGGTACCCAGACGTATGACCAAAGGAGTAGACGCCAATCGGGTATCTCTATTAATGGCAGTCCTGGAAAAGCGGGTTGGACTCTTTCTCCAATCCCAGGATATATTCGTCAATATCGCCGGAGGCGTCAAAGTAGATGAACCGGCAGTGGACTTGGGACTCACCGCTGCCGTTGCTTCGAGCTTTAAAAATATCCCCATTGATCGTAAAACCGTTGTCATCGGGGAAGTGGGCCTGGCCGGGGAGGTCCGTGCAGTAACCCATATTGAGAGCCGTCTCCGTGAAGCTGAGAAACTCGGCTTCACCCGATGCGTGATCCCCAGAAACTCCCTGGATCGATTGATAGATTCCTTTAATATTGAAACCGAAGGGGTTTCTTCTGTGGAGGAAGCCTTTGAGGTGTTGCTGGGCTAGAGGAAGTGTGGAAGTGTGGGAGTATGGGGGTGTGGGAGTATGAGAGTGTGGGAGTATGGGGGTATGGGAGTATGGGAGTATGGGAGTATAAGTACTTATTCTCCCACACCCCTACACTTCCATACTTCCATACTCCTACACTTCCACACTCCCACACCTCCATACTCCCACACTTTTCTACTATTAATCATGGATTTGGGATTAAAAAATAAAGTTGCCTTAGTAGCTGCTTCAAGTAAGGGATTAGGAAAAGCCATAGCCCGGGGTTTAGCAGAAGAAGGGGCGAAACTGGTCCTGTGCGCCCGGGGAGAAGAAGCCTTAAAGAATACGGCCAAAGAAATCGAATCGGCCACTGGTGCAGAGATTTTAGCTATGGCTGTTGATGTAACCCAACCAGATCAGGTCAAGCGGTTGGTAGACCAGGCGATTTCCCGATTCGGTCGGATTGATATCCTGATTAATAATGCAGGAGGTCCCCCTGCAGGAGCTTTTCTGGACCATAATCCGGAAGTTTGGGAGAAAAGCTTTCATTTAACCTTCATGAGTACCGTTTATTTGTGCTATGCTGTTATTCCCCATATGCAAAGGCAAAAGTGGGGAAGGATTATTACCATCACTTCTGTAACGGTTAAGCAACCGGTCGATGGGTTGATCACCTCCAACGCCCTTCGGGCCGGAGTCACCGGACTTACGAAAACTCTGGCTAATGAACTGGCAAAGGATAATATCCTGGTCAACAACGTTTGCCCCGGCTATATTCAAACCGATCGATTCATGGAGGTTATGGAAGCTCGAGCCAAGAAACAGGGTAGCCCCATCGAAGAAGTCATTGCCTCCGTTGAAAAAACAATTCCTCTGGGACGTGTTGGACAGCCTAAGGAATTTGCTGATATGGTGGTATTTCTGGCTTCAGAGCGGGCTAATTATATTACAGGAACCAATATTCAAATTGATGGAGGGGTTGTGAAAAGTTTATTATGATAGGTTAATCAAGGGAGGAGAGCTTATGGCTAAACGGAATGTACTTATTACAGGTGCTGCAGGGTACCTGGCCGGACAATTACTTCCGGTTTTTAGGGAAAGATACACCCTCACGTTGCTGGACATTCGAAAACAGAGGAGAGATGGAACGGTCATTGAAGATATTGTCGAGGTCGATCTGATCGATCACAATTTGGATAACTATCGAAAGTATTTTAGAGGGATTGATACGGTGGTTCATCTGGGTTATAAAGGCAATACCTTTGCGGATTTCCGTAAAGCGACCTTCTTTGACGAGTTGGATAATGTAAGGATGGCTTACAATGTTTATCAGGTTGCCCTGGAAGAAGGGGTGCGACGGGTAGTAGTGGCCAGCTCAAACCATGCAGCCGATTGGTATGAGCATCAGCTTATTCGAACCAGGAAGTTAGACATGTTGACTCCGGATTTTCCGCCTAAATCCGATAATTACTATGGCTGGGCCAAGCTGGCCTATGAAGGTTTAGGCTTTGTGTATGCCAGTGGTACCCGTGGACGAAAGCTGGAGGTCATTCAGCTTCGGATCGGAGCGCCCCGTCGTATCGATGTCAATCTGTTTAAGGATAATCCCTTAGGATACAAACGGGATCTTGGGGCCTATCTCAGCGAGCGAGATTGGAGGCAACTGGTCTTGAGGTCCATAGAAACTGAGAATATCGAAGATGAGCATGGGATTCCCTTCCAGATTTTCTATGGAATTTCCGATAATGCCAGGGCTTTTTGGAGTATTGCCAATGCCCGAAAGGTGATCGGCTATCAGCCTGAGGATGACTCCGAGGTAACCTTTGCCGAGGATATTCGGCAATTCCTCATGGGAGAAAACCCAAAGCCGGGTAAGTTGTGAAGGGATACCTGAAGAAAGGGAATGGGTTTCTCAGGAGACGAAACCTTTAACCTGGGATAAAAAAAGAGCCGTAGGTTTAATTCCACGGCTCATCTTTCCAGGAAATTTTTAATAGTCTCAGGCAGCAGCCTTTTCGGCTTTTTCCGATTTAGATTCCGGTGGGGATTCCGATTTTTTCTCGGAACTTCCATTCTTTTCCGATTCCACGCCCTTCTTCCGACTTGCCGAAGGATAATCGTTCACATAAAATCCGGCCCCTTTCAGTACGAAAGCAGAAGCAGAAATCAATTTCCTTACAGGTCCTCCATGACAAAGGATACACTTCTCTAAGGGAGAATCATTAAATTTTTGTAATATTTCGAAGGTCTGCTTACACTGGGTGCACTCGTATTCGTAGATAGGCATAGGATCAGGCTAGAAAGAAAGGAGTCAGGGGTGTAGGGATGGAAGACCTTCCATCCCTACTTCCCTGACTCCTGACTCCTGTTTTTAGTATTCTGGAGGCATATGGGGCATCTGTTCTTTCTTCTCTTCCGGTTTCTCGGTGATTAAAGCTTCCGTGGTTAACATGAGCGCTGCGATGCTGGCAGCATTTTGAAGGGCCGTCCGGGTAACTTTTGTCGGATCGATGATACCAGCCTGAACCAGATCTTCGTATTTCTCTGTTTCAGCGTTGAACCCTTCATTGGTTTTCATTTCTTTGACTTTCTGAACCACAACGGATCCTTCGTACCCGGCGTTATTGGCAATCTGGCGAATCGGTTCTTCAAGAGCCCGCTTAACGATGTTCACACCGATCTGCTGATCCCCTTCGAGTTTGACTTTCTCCAGAGCCGGGAGACATCTCAGATAGGCGACTCCACCACCGGGAACGATTCCTTCTTCCACCGCCGCCCGGGTTGCATGCATGGCGTCTTCCACGCGGGCCTTCTTCTCTTTCATTTCGGTCTCGGTAGCAGCTCCTACACGGATTACTGCAACCCCACCGGCTAATTTAGCCAGGCGCTCCTGAAGTTTTTCTCTGTCGTAATCCGAAGTTGTTTCCTCAATTTGAGCCTTGATTTGTTTAATTCTCCCTTGAATTTTGTCTGTCGAACCGGCCCCCTCAACAATGGTCGTATTATCTTTGTCAATGGTAACTTTCTTAGCCCGACCCAGATCCTCAATGGTCACGTTTTCCAGTTTAATACCCAGATCTTCTGAGATGGCTCGTCCGCCGGTAAGGATTGCGATATCCTCCAACATGGCTTTTCTCCTGTCTCCAAAGCCAGGAGCCTTGACAGCCGCGCATTTGAGAGTCCCTCTTAGTTTGTTAACGACCAGAGTTGCTAGGGCCTCGCCTTCCACATCTTCGGCAATGATCAAAAGTGGGGCCCCCATGCGGGCGATTTGTTCCAGGATGGGAAGAAGATCTTTCATGCTGCTGATCTTCTTTTCATAGATGAGGATATAAGGATCTTCTAGAACGACCTCCATTCTTTCGGGATCGGTTACAAAGTAGGGGGATAAATAACCGCGGTCAAACTGCATTCCCTCCACGACTTCCAGGGAGGTTTCCATGGATTTGGCCTCTTCTACGGTAATAACTCCGTCTTTACCGACTTTCTCCATGGCTTCTGCGATAATCTTACCAATGGTGGAATCATTATTGGCCGAGATGGTACCTACCTGTTCGATTTCCCGTTTCCCTTCTACCGGCTTACTCAGCTTTTTCAGTTCCTCTACTACAACCTCTACGGCCTTTTCAATTCCCCGTTTTAAATCCATGGGGTTAGCTCCCGCCGTTACGTTTCGACACCCCTCTCTAAAAATTGCTTCGGCCAGAATGGTTGCTGTTGTGGTTCCGTCTCCGGCTACATCACTGGTCTTGCTGGCGACCTCTCGAACCAACTGAGCACCCATATTCTCATAGGGATCTTCCAGTTCGATCTCCTTCGCTACGGTCACGCCATCCTTGGTCGATGTGGGAGCACCAAATTTTTTATCTAATACGACGTTACGACCTCGTGGGCCTAAAGTAATTTTGACGGCGTCTGCCAGTAAACTAACACCTCGCAGAGCAGCAGCTCTCGCCTCTTGTCCAAAGATCAGCATTTTTGCTGCCATAGGTTACCCTCCTTAAGTTGCAGGTTGTTAGCACTCATATTTAATGAGTGCTAATTTAACAGGATAAAAAAATAAAACAAATCCAAGACTCAAATCCTTTAGAGGACCAGCTACCTACATGATAAAATAGAAAGGGAAAAATTCCTTGTCAAGTTTTTTTATAGGGTTTATTTAAAAATCTTGTTTAACCTGCCTGAGGAACGTGAGATCTGACCCCATCATCACGAAGTTACCACATCGACTTTAATCTGTCTGGGTTTGGCTTCTTCCATTTTAGGTAAGGTGATCTCTAAAATCCCATTATGAAAGCGTGCTTTAACTTGATCTTGCCGAATGGTATTCGGGATGGAGAAAGAACGCTGGAAGGTTCCGTAAGCCCTTTCAATACGGTGGAAATTTTCCCGCTTGACATCACTTTCAAATTTTCTTTCCCCTCGAATGGTTAAGATATTATCATGAACCTGGACTTCGATATCTTTCTGATCAATCCCGGGAAGTTCGGCTTTAACGACGATGGCATCTTTGGTTTCATAGATGTCGACCGGGGGGACCCAGGCTGCCAACGAAGTCCCTTCTTCTCCTCGAGATCGGGCTATGGATTCCTCAAAGAGTTTGTTCATTCTCTCTTGAATGATGGATAGATCTCTAAAAGGATCCCATCTGAGAATAGCCATAGGATTTACCTCCTATTTTGAGGATGTAGGCGCTGAAAATATGGCAGAAATTCACCTTATTTAAAGCAGTCCCAACACCCTTCCTCGATGGATGAGATGGTCAGGTATCTATGAGTCTATCTCAAATATAAAACTTTAGTTTTATATTGTCAAGTTATTTGAGAAAATTTATAACCAGATCCTACCCCCCAGGTTGTCAACCCCATAGGAAGACCTCTAAAAAATAGCATTGACAACCGACCCCTCCTGAAGGGTATAATACTACTCATAGAATACTTTTGCATGATCCCAAATCCTCTAACCCCTAAGAACCTTTAGTTCGAGGAGATGTTATGAAACCACAGTGGATACCTTTAGCTTTTTTACTAACCTTGTCAGGCCTCTTCGGAACCTTTGCAGAGGCTGAAGTGGAACAAAAGTTGACTACCGCTACCATTGCAGATCCTAAGACCTTTAATCTACTGGTGAGCGATGAGACCAGCTCATCGGCTATCGTAGGAGATCTGTTTGAAGGTTTAACCCGTACCAATCCCAAAACAGGGATTGTTGAGCCTTTTCTGGCTAAATCCTGGGATGTAAGCGAGGACGGTAAAGTCTGGATATTTCACTTGAGAGACGATGTTCGTTGGAATGATGGGACTAAATTCACGGCCCGGGATGTTAAGTTTACCTTCGATGCCATCTACGATGACCGGGTCCCCAATAGTGCCCGGGATATTTTCATCATCGACGGGCAGAAAATTCAGGTGGAAGTAATCGACGAATATACCGTCAAATTTACCCTTCCCGCCCCCTTTGCTCCGTTTTTGGGCAGTCTCGGAATAGATATTCTCCCGGAGCATGTACTGGGAGAATCTCTCAAAAACGGGACCTTTACTTCCCAATGGGGTATTAACACGCCTCCCAATAAAATTGTAGGAACTGGACGGTATAAACTGGCCGAATATGTTCCGGCGCAGTTTGCCAGACTGATAAAAAATCCCTATTACTGGCAAAGGGACGACCAGGGAAATCAGCTCCCTTATTTGAATGAAGAGATCAATCTAATCGTCCAGAATATTGACACCGCTTATTTAAAATTTAAAAATGGAGACACCGATATCTACTTTCCACGTGGGGAAGATGTGGAAGACCTTAAAAAAAATCAAAAGAATCTAGGTATTACCGTTAAGGAAATAGGAATCTCCACTGGAACCGAATTTGTAGTCTTTAATCGAAATCCCAGACACTATGTTAAAAACGGAAAAACAGATCCCAAGCTGACTTGGTTTACCGATAAAAACTTTCTCAAAGCCCTGGCCCATACCGTGGATAAAGAAGGAATTATTCTCTCTGTGATGAACGGATATGGGGCCCCGGCGGTGGCCTATATTTCAGAATCGGTTCCCCTTTATCATAATGAAAATCTCAAGGATTATGAATACAATCCCGATCTGGCCGTAGAGATTCTGGAAAAGGCAGGGTATCAGGATCGGGATGGCGATGGCATCCGGGAAGATAAAGAAGGTAATAAAATTGAGTTTGATCTTTACACGAATTCGGGGAACAGTGTCCGGGAAAAGATCTGTGTGATTCTCAAAGAAGATTGGGAAAAGAAGTTAAATCTCAAGGTTAATTATAAACCCCTGGAATTTAACTCACTGGTTGAAAAGCTGGTGAATAACTTTGAATGGGATGCCGTTCTACTGGGATTTACGGGAGGATTAGAACCCCATTTTGGGGCCAATATTTATAAAAGCTCCGGAAAGCTCCACGCCTGGAACCCACGTCAGGAAAAACCGGCGACGGCCTGGGAAGCCGAAATTGACCAGCTGGTCGATGCAGGTGCCAGGGAATTGAATCAAGAGAAAAGATCCCAGATTTACAAACGTATCCAAGAAATTCTCCATGACGAACTCCCCCTGATCTTAACGGCCAGGCCCAAAGTTTTTGTAGCCTATAAAAATAAAATTGAAAACTACGAACCCACGATCTTTGGGACCTACCGTCCGGAGTTGATTCGAATCAAGCCATGAGAAAATATATCCTTTCCCGTATCATCCATTTTGTCCCTTTACTCCTGGGAATTACCTTTCTTTCCTTCTTGATCATCGAAATGGCCCCGGGAGACTTCTTTTCTACGTTACAGTTGAATCCTCAAATTTCCCAGGAAACCCTCCAGAGGATGAAAGAACGATTTGGATTCGATAGATCCTTTGTTTTACCTTTCATTACAGAACATTTCCCGGAACTCTGGAGTTCCTTGCCCCAAGGGCTTCAAGAGGCTATCAAATGGATGGATTCCGTTATCGGGAGGTATCTCTTCTGGTTATGGCGAATTGTAACCCGGTTGGATTTTGGAGAAAGTATTGCTTATCACGTGGATGTTCTCTCTTTGATAGCTTCCCGGGCTGTAAATACCATTATTCTGTCCGCCAGTTCCATGCTCTTCACCTGGATGCTGGCACTTCCCCTGGGGATCTATGTAGCCATGCGGCCAGGTGGCATCGCAGATAAGGTCCTTTCGTTTATCGCCTTCTTTGGGATCAGTATTCCCAATTTCTTCCTGGCTTTTCTCCTCTTGTATGTGGCCATGAAAACCGGATGGCTTCCGGCCGGAGGGACGGTCTCCCCGGAATATAGCTCCCTGGATTTCTGGGGCAAAATCTGGGATCGTATCCTCCATCTGATTATCCCTGTTTTTGTACTGGGTACCTCAGGCATGGCTTCCCTCATGCGACTTATGCGAGGACAGATCCTGGAAATAAAAAATAGCGAATATGTACGTACCGCCAGAGCTAAAGGTCTTTCTGAGTTTAAGGTGGTGATGAAGCATATTTTAAAAAATGCTCTGAATCCTTTTATCACCATGGCAGGTTACACGTTAGGAGCCTTATTAGGAGGTGCTGCCCTAGTGGAAGCTATCCTGGGTTTACAGGGATTGGGACAGCTCATGCTTCAGGCCGTACGCTCCCAGGACCTCTATCTGGTCCTGGCCGATCTTGTCATGGGAACGGTCTTGTTGATCGTAGGAAACTTACTGGCAGATATCGCCCTGACGGTGATAGATCCCAGGATTAAGCTGGATTAACTTGGGGCTTGACATTCAGGACCGGAGACAGGAAGTTTAGAAAACAAACCCTTGGTCTCCGGTTTTAGAACCAGCTTGATTTTCCAGAAAGGAATCTACCCTTGCCAGGGGCGAGATGAGGAAACAATCCGGGTACGAAGGAATTGCGTCACGGCATTTACCCAGAGACAGGCAAGGGCTCGCCCTGGTACTTTACACGTTTAACTCCTAAGGGGATACATCTTCGGTAATGAGAAAGTTTTTCAGATCTTTAGATTTTCCGGCTAAACTCAGTTTAGGCCTTCTGGTCTTTTTCTATCTGGTGGCTATCTTTGCCGATTTTATAGCACCTTATCCTTATTCTGAGCAGAACCGGCGCATGCCCGACGCACCACCGACCCGTATCCACTGGGATGGCTGGCGTCCCTATGTTCATGAATATAAGCTGATCAATATCCATGATCGGACCTACCAGGAGATCCCGGGGGAAAAGTATTATATCGATTTCTGGACACCAGACCATCGCCTGTTCGGAGTAAATTCAAAGAAAATCAAGGTTTTCTTACTGGGAACCGATGATCTGGGAAGAGATTTATTCTCGAGAATTATTTACGGAAGCCGTATCAGTCTGGCCATAGGTCCGATTGGGGTACTGATCAGTTTCACCATAGGCATTATTATGGGAAGCATTGCCGGCTATGCCGGAGGAAAGGTCGATAACCTCATTATGAGGTTATGTGAGGTTTTGATGAGCATTCCCAGTTTTTACTTCCTGGTTGCCCTGGCTGTGACGATCCCTGCCGGTATATCCCCTGGAGCTACATTTATTATCATCGTCATCATTTTGAGTTTTATAGGATGGGCCGGTTTTGCCAGGATTATCCGGGGAATGGTTCTTTCTGTGAAAGAGATGGATTACGTCCAGGCCTCTACAGCCCTTGGAGCCTCCAACTCCCGAATTCTTTTTAAACATATCATCCCCAACATTTTTAACTATACCATTGTAGCTGCCACGTTGAGTATTCCGGGATATATCCTGGGGGAGGCTTCCCTCAGTGTTATCGGATTGGGAATTCAGGAACCCCAGCCTTCTTTAGGAAATCTTTTATCGGCAGCAACCAATGCCCAGGCCATTATCAATTATCCCTGGATCCTCAGCCCCGGGGTGGTGATTTTTCTCATCGTCATGTCCTTCCAGTTCCTGGGAGATGCCATCCGGGATTATGTGGATCCCAAGGGATTACACCAGGCGCAGTATTTTAAAAAGTAAGTAGGCAGGTAACCCACAGGGCCTTTCCCTATCGCTAAGGGTTCAATGGCATTAAGAGTAAGCTAAAGGTTAAAGTTCTGTAGAGACGACCCGGTGATCGCTACCACACCCTAGACATCCTCAAAGCCCCCTCGGGGCGAACTGTTTCACCGGCCACTCTGGACGGAGCGGGAGGATTTTAGCCGGGATACGTGGGACTCTAAATAGAGCCCTCCGGATGGAACTAAAAAACCCTTCCATCTTAGCCCTTAACTTAATCCCATTGTGCGTTAACGGTTAAGAGTTCATGGTAACCGGTAACCTTCCCACGGCCTGAATATCCCCCATAAGGACCTGAATCCCGGCCATTAGGGAGGCTCCATGGTAATCATACAAGGCCAGACAGGTTTCAATTTCCGGAAATTCACCGATGTCATAGGGATTTCGTAGGGCCATCAAAACCATCGGTTTCTGGAGAGCGATGAGTTCTTGAATCAGCTGTTTTTGTTTAGATTTGAGATGACTGTTGTAGGAACCTATAAGGATAAGATCGGCTTCCCTACCTACTGCACAGGCCTGCTGGATTTGATCTGGAGAGGGTTCCGTATCAAATTCAAAGCCTACGGCCTGGGGATAGCGTTGACGAAATTCACTGAATAGGGTAACAGGTTCCGGTCCTTCCTCCACCTGGGTAAGGGTAAATACTTTAGGATAAAGGACTGCCGGTCGGTGGTATTGGGAAGGAGTTAAAGGGATCAGCCCTCTCCGATTTCGTACCAGGGTAATAGCCCGTTTGGCCACTTCATAGGCGACCCGACGATTTTCAGCCGTACCTACCTGATCCATCCAGGGGGGGGCTTCTCCTCTTCCCTCCCCTTCCCCTCTTTTTCCACAAAAGGCCTGTTTCAAGCTCAAAATGCGTTGGAAAGAGGCCGAGATTCTCTCCTCCCCCACGCGTCCTTCTTCGACGGCCCGATAAAGCCCCTGAAGTCCTTCCAACTGTCTTTGATAATCCCGACAGATCAGCAACAAATCCGCTCCGGCTTCCACAGCCTTCACAACGGCCTCTTTCAAGTCAAAATATCTAAGGATGGCTCCCATTTCCAGATCATCGGTTATCACCACACCCTGGAACCCAAGCTTTTTTCGCAAAAGCGTTTCCGTAATAGCCCGGGAGAGGGTAGCAGGAAGCGGGGAGGACAACCCCTCCCCCTCACTTCCTGTTCCTCTTTGCCAACTTGAGAGAGGAGAAATCAGGGGGGAAAGGGGGGATGAGCCGGTTGACTCTGGGGCTGCTATCTGGGTAGAGACAGAGAACGGAGCATGGGATTCCTCGAGTCCAGGGAAGTAGACGTGGGAGGTCATAATCGCTTTAACCCCTGCCTGGAGAGCGGCCACAAAGGGATAGAGTTCGACTCTTTCCAGTCGTTCACGGGAATGGAAAATAGAAGGAAGATCGAGATGGGCATCGACCCCTGCATCCCCCTTTCCGGGAAAGTGTTTGGCCGTCGCAATGATCCCGTGCCGCTGGTAAGCTTTGATCATGGCCACTCCCATTCTGGCAACCAGTTGCGGATTGTCTCCATAGGCCCGGACTCCAATTCCTGGATTATCCAGACGGGTATTGATATCCAATACCGGAGCCAGGTTCATATGAATTCCCATTGCCATCATTTCCCGGGCCATAACCTCAGCTGCTTGCCCGGCGAGTTCTTCGGAACCTGCAGCCCCCAGAGCCATATTACCCGGAAATATGGTAAATCCTCGGGTCAACCGGGTTACGATCCCCCCTTCCTGATCAATGGCAACCAGAAGGGGTAACCCCAAACCGGTCTGGCAGGCTTGGGCTTGAAGTTGATGGATCAAATCCTTTAGTTGGACAGGGTTTTGGATGTTTCGACTGAACAGGATAATACCTCCCACCTGATATTCTCTGATCAGGCGAAGAATATTATCCGTGGGGGTTCCCCCTTCAAATCCTACCATGAACATCTGGCCTATTTTGGCTTTTAGATTAGGGTTCATTTTAAAGCCATAGGATGGAGAGATCCTAAAATGGCCGACAGCTTCAGGTAAGCATCGGATCCATGATGTCTACCAACTCTGTGAGAGAGAGGAAGTTCGTGCAGAAGAAGAACTTGTTGACCTGGTTTCAGGAGTTCTGAGACGGCAAAGTGAATATTGACCGGTCTTTCCCAGTCTTCTACATCCACATTCCATAATTGAAGGACAAGACCTTGCTGCCGAAATGCTTCTCGGATATGGGGAGCCACCAGATTATCAAGGTCTTTAATGGGAATGTGGGACAGGATTCCTTTCTTTCGGTACTTGAAATAGGTTTTGATGGTTTCTTTGGTAAAACCTCCGTAAGGAGGTCTTCCCAGGGTTACCCGGTAATGGGGATCCACGTAGGTTCTGACAACCTGACGGAATTCTATAATGTCCTGTTCTATCTCTTCACGAGAAAAGTTAACCAGGTTTTGATGCCACATGGAATGATAGCCCAGTTGGTGTCCCCTTCGGAGAATCTCCTGAGCCAGATAGGGGTACCGCCGAATTCTTTCACCTTCCAGGAAAAAATTAGCCTTTACCCCATAACGATCCAGCACATCCAAGATATGAGGGGTCGTCTGAGGGGTCGGACCATCATCAAAGGTAATAAGATCCGAGTCAGAGGAATCGGTATAGAGAGGTCGAGATCTGGGAACGGAAGGAAAGGGGAGATTATTTTTCCTTTTTACATCGAATTTCTGTCTGACCACAGAACCGTTTTCCGTCTTTGCTTCCCGATATCTTTGGGCTCCTGGGCCCCCGCGTCCTCGCGCTTCTATCTCTTCCCCACCTCCCGTCCCCCTTTCCAAACCTGGGAGAGAGAGAACCAGAGGGGGAAGGGGAGGTGTCTGTGGATCGGGCCAGGGGTCAGAGCGATGAAGAAGACCGGAATAAAGGACAGAGACCAGAGCGAGAATTAAAACAAGCCCATACCCATAGAGTTTGGAGATCCAAGGTTGGGTTTGTTTCACGTTAAATTTTTCGATCATCTATGAAAGGAAAACTTCTGATTTCTCTATCTCTCCGTCGGAAAGAAATTTCTTTTAAGTTTCTTCTCTCTCTTCGGAAACCCCGATCTTGTTAAAGAGTTTTTGCTTAACCTGCATATCATAAACCCGCCATTTCAGGGTGTTATACTCTTCCCCTCCGGTCCCTGCCAGGAAAAAAATAGGAATTTCAAAGCCCCGAACCTTTTGACTCTTCCCCTCGTAATAAACCTCAATCTCCCCTCGCCCGAAGGCCTCCCGGAGAAACTCATCGGGATCTAAAGTGAGTTTTCGGGTTCTAAACGAGCCACTTAAAACCTCTCGATTACCGTTCTGCAAAATCGCATAGACAATGGCGGTATGGACATTTTCTTCAGTTAAGAGAAAGTCTGCGGCCTGGTGAATGGCATTGCGATCTTCCGCACGGAGATAGCCGACACCGGCGATACTATAATTTTGTTTGATGACTCTACTTTCCAGGGCCTTTTGGATTACATCCATCACCTTCTTGGAGCGGGATTGGTTGACAATCTCCTCCAGCAAACTGGAATCGGCATAGTTGCTTAAAAACGCAACAGCCTGAAAATCCTCCTCTTTAGCCCAAATATACCGATCGGTTTTGTACATAATTCCATACATCAGGGCTGTTGCGCACTTGATATGGGTTGGATTCGATCTTTCTAATTTTAACAGACCTTTTTTTAAATAATCGGTATAAATAAAGGAAGTTGAAGAGGCTTTTCGGATGTCATGGAACTCAGCATGGATAAAATCCTCTTCTTCATGGTGATCTATGACAAGGATGGGTTTAACGTGGCTTGCTTCCAGGATCTGACGAAGCGTAGTCGTTGTGCCCTGGGTACCTATGAACACACTCCCATCGTAGCCCGAGAAATCCAGAGTCTCCGAATAACGGATTAATTCAATATCTAAAAGCTTAACGAGGACAATATCTTGGGGATTATTAATTTTACCCCAGTAAAAGATATCTGCACTGATATTGTACTGGAGACTGATCAACTGATGCGTAAAAGCAGAAGCAATGGCATCGGAATCAGGAAAATCCGGAATAATAATCGCATGCTTTTCTCCTCGATGGGAACCTAATACCTTATCAAGCTCCAACTCTTTACCGTTCATGGAGTTGACAATCGAGCGAGATGCCACCTCCTCTCAGGACTTAATCCAGTTGATTTAAAAGGATCGGCTTATTCTCGTCTCCAGAAGTTTCTTGGATAAAGTGCAGAAGATTTTCTATATATTTTTGTTTTTCCTCTGAAGGGAGTTCGAGAGAACGAATTTTTAGAATAAGTTTGTGGGAAATCGCTTTAATATCCTGTTTAGCTTTGGCATTTTTCTTTTCTCGTTCTAGTTTGGTCATAAGTTCTAACTCATTTTTTATTCGGTCCCAATCTACATCGACGGTCTTAATACGTTCCTTGGCTAACTCGATTTGCTCATCTATATTACACTCTAAAGCAAATGAGTAGAGGACCCTTTGGCGATAACCGCTACTTACTTTATAAGCATTATGAACCAATAAGGCTTTCGTGAAATTTTTTTTTAAAAAAGCCATGGAAACCTTTGAAAGGACAGGGTATAGGAATATGGAGGTATAGAGGTATGGGAGGGCGGGAGTAGAGAGGTAGGGAAGTAGGGGAGTATGGAAGCCATATCTCCCATACTCCCACACTTCCACTCTTCCACTCTTCCATACTCCCATACCCCCACACCCTCATACTCCCATACTTCCCCACTCCCCCATTTCCCTCTAAGAGTCTCAAGCCTCGCTTACTATGGAAAGGGGTATATCTTTAAAAAGTCCGTAATCAGCAGGTAGAGCATAAAGAAGAAACTTCCCGCAAAAAACAGAGTGACGGTTATTTTCACCCATTTTTCTTTTTCAAGGGAACTCATGATTCAACTCCCTCCTTTATTTTACCATAAAACATGATTTTACGCTATAATTGTTGAAGGAGTTTTTTTAAATCCGGAGCCATGTTTTTATGACAAATTAACACCTTACCCTGGGAGCTCACAATAATAAGATCAGAAATACCAAAGGTCGAAATAAAAATATCCTTTGCGTAAATAATACAGTCCTTTGTTTCAACCCCCCGATGATTACCCACGACGATGTTTCCATTTTCATCTAAAGGAAGAACGCGATCCAGGGCTTTCCAGGTCCCTACATCATCCCAACGAAAATCGGCAGGAATCATTAACACCTCGGGAGCCTTTTCCAGGATTCCGTAGTCGATTGAAATCCTTTCGAACTGCTTGAATTCCCTCTGGAGGACTTCCTGTTCTTCTGGGCTTCCTAAAGAGCCTTTGATCCGATCCAAACCTTGCCATAAAGCCGGCATAAAACGGCGCAAAAGGTCTTGAATGGTTCTATTCCTCCAGATAAAGATCCCGCTATTCCAGTAATAAGAACCTTCTTCTAAATATTTTGCCGCAGTGGCAAAATCAGGTTTTTCTATAAATTTCTGAACTTGAAACACCTCCCGGCCCTGCAAGGTAATTTTTTGATTTCCGACCAAAATATATCCATAACCGGTCTCCGGGCGGGTAGGCTTAATTCCAAGGGTTACAAGATAAGATCCTTGCCTGGCTACTTCAACGGCCAGGGTCAGCGTGCTTAAAAATTTATCTTGATCCGGGATATAATGATCGGCAGGAATTACGATCATGATGCTTTCCGGATCTCGCTTTTCCAATTGAAGGGAGGCCAATCCGATACAAGGGGCGGTATCTCGACCCATGGGCTCGGTAATAAAATTTGGTTCAGGAAGTTGAGGTAACTGCTCTCTGGCCAAAGAAAGGTGTTCTTTTCCCAAAATCACCAGAATATGTTCGGTTGGAACCAAAGGGAGAATTCGATGGACCGTCTGTTGGATCAAAGTTTCGGATCCCAGAATTTTAATAAAGGGTTTAGGTTCTTCGGGTGTACTCAAGGGCCAGAAGCGCTCCCCTTTTCCACCAGCCATGATCACAACGTATACATGTTCCATTTTTTAACTACAAAGGACCCCGAAGGGGGTGGGAGTGTGGGAGGATGGGGGTATGGAAGTGTGGGAGGATGGGAGTATAGCCATTCTCCCATCCTCCCATACCCCCATACTTTAATTGGCTCTCCCATAATCATCCTGCAATCGGGTAATATCGTCTTCCCCCAAGTAGGTTCCATACTGAACTTCTATAATAACGACCGGTTTTGATCCAGGATTGGTAATTCGATGAACTCCTCCCTGCGGAATGAAGGTGGCTTCGTTGGGGTGTAACTCCATCTGATTCCCGTCTAAGGTTATTTGAGCCGTACCTTCTTCTACGACCACCCAGTGTTCTGCTCGATATCGGTGTTTTTGTAAGCTTAACCGTTGACCCGGTTTAACCTCTAACCGTTTGACTTTATAATTTGTTCCTTCATCCAGTAAGATCCAGCGTCCCCAGGGTCTTTCATCCCTTCGTCGACGATTTTCCTCGAGATCTTTGAGACCCTGGAGGGCAGCATAAGCGGCTCCCAAGACTCCGGCATCGCCTCCACAAAGTGCCCGGCGAATTTTAACCCGTCTGGCCAGGGCCTTATAGGCCCGGGTCTGGATTTGTTTTTCTGTCTCGGGGATAAAATATTCCCAAGAATCGGTAACGCCACCTCCTAAGATGATCAACTCGGTATTAAAAATCTGAATAAGATTGACCAGCCCGATGCCCAGGTACCGCCCCATTTGGGCAAAAATTTGCCTGGCCTCCGGGTCTCCCGCCTTGGCCAGATTATGAAGATCTTTGGCCGATAATTCATGGACATTATGGGGAAGTTTCCCCCGAAAAGCCCCGCGACGTAAAGCTTCCTTCGACATTCTTTCGAGGCCTGTAGCCGAAGCATAGGTTTCCAAACACCCATACCCCCCACATCCACAAGGGGGCCCCTCCGGATCTACCACCATATGACCTGCTTCCCCGGCCATCCCATCGGCTCCATGGAGGATCCTCCCGTCCACAATGATTCCACTTCCCACGCCAGTTCCCAGGGTAAGACAGCAAAAATGCCGGCTCTCCTTTCCGGCTCCCATCCATAACTCTCCCAAGGCCGCCGCATTGGCATCGTTTTCAATCCAAAGGGGTAAATTCCAGTGGTTCTTTAAATAAGTCTTTAAATCAAAATCATCCCAATCAGGAAAATTAGGGGATTGAACCACGATTCCCTCTTTAATAATACCGGGAACTCCAAACCCAATCGCCACGGGTTGCCATCCCTTGGGCTGAAGAGATCTTTGAATTTCTTCTACCGACTTTAACAGATCTTCCAGGACTTTTTCTCGTCCTCGATGAACCTCCGATCTGCCTTCAGATTTCTGGATAATCTCCCCCTCTCGAGTAATGGCCGCTACCCTTAAATTAGTCCCACCCAGGTCAATGCCTATAATATAATCTTTCATAGTTATTTCTACTGGTTTTTCTCCATCATGTTGTGGGAGAAGGAAATCAAAGCGTTTTTACAAGATGATGAAGCCGAGCGAAGATATGACTAGCCAAAACCGGTCATTCAAGATTCTTCATCCTGAACCGTCTGTTCCTCACCGGGCCCCTCTTTATTAACCACCTGCTCCCGAACCGGAGTCTTTAGAGGGTCAATCTCGGATCCTGGATAAAAAATCCCCCTCTTTCTTAGCTCTCTGAGAAGCGATCTGTGGCTAATAAAAATCTAACCCCGAAGAATGCTTCTAGCTCCTTCAGAAGATTTCAGATACCCACGGCTCCACCGGGTCTATCTAAACCTGACGTCAATACCTGAAGGCAACACCTGAGAAATCCCTACCTCAAGGCAGGATTTCGTGCTTTTTCAGATAAAACCTGAAGACACCCCCCCTTAAGGAGTCTATCGCAGGCAGCTAAAATCAGAGATCTTATCCCATGCTTATCGGTGAGGGTCCTCCTTCCTTATTGGTATAAAAATTTACTGAAGTTCTTTATAAATTGTCAAGAGATTTCCTAGGGGTAAAAAAATAGCCTGTAGTTTAACCCCACAGGCTATCTAAAAAAGAAGAATAGATCCAGATAGACAGGATCTGATGTTTAAACTTTGGCTTACCTATTCAACTTTAAAAACTTTCCCGGAAAGTTTCTTATCTCTGCTGAATCTGATGTTTAAACTAAGGTTTACTTATGCAACTGGCCAACTTAAACCTGTTTCAAACATTTTACTCGATAATTCCCAGGATATCTTCCTCCCGCATAATCAGGTATTCCACATCATCCAATTTTACTTCCGTACCGGCATATTTACCAAACAAAACCTTATTACCTACTTTCACTTCTAAGGGTTGAATTTTTCCATCTTCCAGAACCCTTCCCTTACCTACCGCAATTACCTCACCTTCCTGAGGTTTTTCCTTAGCGGTGTCTGGGATGATAATGCTTCCCTTTCTTACTTCTTTCTCTTCAATTCTCTTAACCAAAACACGATCATGCAATGGACGAATCGTCATACTTTAACCCTCCTTTTATTTATATTCTGTCGCTGAATTTTAATTTCCGTCTCTTGATCAACCGGTTTACCAAACAACCCTGGTTGTTAGCACTCGATGTTAAAGAGTGCTAACAACTAACCACAAAATAAGATCGATACGGTACAAAATCAAGCCTAAAAAAACTTAAATATTTCTAAAAAGAAATCATCTAAGTAAATTAAAGAGATTTTATTTAAGTTTTTGAGTTTTTTTAACTTTTTGCTCTCCCTTTAAAGAGAGTGCCGGGGAACGGATCTAAAACTTCTCTCCGATCCCTAGGGTATCCCCGTAGGAAAGGCAATGGGTAGTGTTGGTCCACCCTCTCAGAGACAATGTTTTCACAGCAAATAGGTAGGAAGTATTTGAGAGGTGACCCGGTTTTGAAGTAGTAAAATGCTATTTTTTTAAAATCCCCTACCCCTCCAAATTCATCCGAGAAACATTGACAAAGCGTAGTGAACAAATTAACTTTAAGTCAGGATAAATTTTAGAGGAGATTTCTCATGTTCATACGACGAGTTGTAAACCGTTTATTTTTTGTCCTTATTAACGGCTTTATTTTATTAACTGTTTTTTATAATCCCGCCTTCTCCATCAGATCCATCTATTCGGATTCTGGAAATTATTCCCCCCCTGCACCTGGGATCCTGGAGAAAAAAAACCTGACTCGAACCGCCGATCCTGTCATCATACAAGGAAAAGATCTAAAGATTCTTCTTGGGAAGTCTATCTCGAATATTCGGGTTTATGCAGCGCTTCAAGGGGTCCTGATTCCTATTCCTTATCAGATTGATGAGCGCGATGCCTCAAACAACTGGGTCTTACCCCGGGGACCTAAAGCCAATCTAGACAAGGATCATGAGCTGTTGGATGAAAACGATGAGCTGGTGTTCATGGCCAAGGATCTAGGCGATCGGATCGCCAAGGAAAGCTGGATTTCGGGTTATGAGATTGGTCTGGAAGTCGAGGTTCGAGACCCTTTAACAGCCTGTCGAGGCTGGGCATATGTCTTTTATTTTTCTAATCCTCCGGAAAGATCTCCTCTGGACTATGTTCGATATACCCTTAGTTCCAGCGAACATATCATTTCAACCGATTATTATCTGGTCAGCTCTCCGCCGGAAGGAGCCTACTATACGAAACTCCTCATCACGGAAGCCGGAGGGGGGAATGGAAAGAATCTCATCAAAAAATCCCGTATAGAAGGGCGGGCTCGATTGGAATGGTTTTTCTTGTTAGGAGCCATTAAAACCTTCAAGCGAGATGAAGACGATATCCGATTCAGACTGAGTGCTTACAAAGATGGACCCGTCCGGGTGATCATACGAGGTAAACCTGAACTGGAACTTATCTTGGGAATTAAGCTTCCTTCGGAAGAAGTGGATTCTATTTATTACTTAAATCACTTTTACTATACCAATATTATCCATAGCCCCATTAAATTGAGTCGCTACTGTTCGCAGGCCTCGGTACTGGGAGCTCTGGACTTTAACGAAAACGCCCTGGGGATGAAATTCTATAACTCCAATAACCGGCAGGGAGTGGTTTTAGACGGGGTCATGTCGGAGGCCGAAAAAAATCTGGATCGTAGCCATCAAGAATGGTCGGTACTTACAGGCAAACAGGGGAGTTTTATGACCGTTATTCAACGGGGGCCTACGTTGAGCCAACTGAAGGGGGAACTTGTCTATATAGATACCATGAACCTCTTACCTGATGGGAGTAAACAGCTTTTTATCCGTATTGGACATCTTTTTGATCTATTAACGGTTGATAACGGTCGGCATCGTTATCAAGTCTACTTTTATTTTCTACCTTCTTATCACCCTGGTGATGAGACAGCTTATTTAAATATTACCCATCATCCCTTAGAGTTCTCTATCCGAGAGGAAACAAGTATAGAAATGGGTTTACTCCAACCCAGGAAAGTATTTTAGGTGTTATACCATTTCTCTGTTGAACCTTGCAGGCCTCACTTTCTTTTCCTTCTTCTGAAGCTTCAGGAGAGGGGAACGAGGGGGAGGGTGAGGTGGGTTTCCTGTTTAAGGGTGATCCCCAGGATCGCCCGGCAGGTTAGACAACCTTTCTATTTAGATTTAGGATGAGAAGTCAGGGGTCCGGTGGCATTTCGACTTCTGACCCTCCGGTAATCAATAAATTTCTAAATCAGAAGCAGATGAGATTCGAACGTATTACCGTAGATCCCCGGGTATGTAGTGGTAAACCCTGTATCCGTGAGCTTCGTTTCCCGGTTTCACGCTTGCTGGGGCTTTTAGCCTCCGGAGAGACCCAAGAAACCATCCTGAGAGCCTATCCTTACCTGGAAGCCGAAGATATTTTAGAGGCTTTAGGGTATGCAGCTCGCCTTGCAGAAGAAGAAACGGTCGAATTTTTGCCATGAGATTTCTTGTCGATTTGATGCTATCTCCGGAGTTGGCCTTTTGGCTTATCCTGCAAGGCCACGACGCCATTCATGCCATTGACCGGGGACTGAGTCGAGACTCAGATGCGGCTCTTTTAGCCTATGCCCGAAAGGAGCATCGTATTGTCATCACAGTAGCTACGCTGGATTTGAACTATTCCAAAATTCTGACTTTAGCACAGGCCGAAGGACCCGGTCTGATTCTCTTTCGAGGCGGAAATTATAGCGAACAGGAGGTTATAAAATACTTGAAACAGGTACTTGAAACCACGGCAAGTATCGAATTATCCAATTCCATTGTAATCATCGACAAAGGGGGGATCCGTCGGAGACGTCTTCCTCCCGAATCCAGTCCTTAGTAAAGGAGCGGGATCCCCCCTCCCCCATAAGGAGGAATCCATGATTCAGCCTGGTATAAATTACGTACCCTTAACTCCCTTAAGCTTCTTAGAGCGGAGTACCTATGTTTTTCCGGAAAAAACGGCCATTATTTACAACGAGACCCGGTATACCTATCGGCAATTCTCCCAAAGAGTTCATCGACTGGCCCATGCCTTACAAAAAGCAGGAGTTACCAAAGGAGACCGGGTCGCCTTTTTAGTGCCCAATACTCCTCCACTTTTGGAAGCCCATTATGGGGTTCCCCTGGCCGGAGGTATCCTAGTGGCCATCAACATCCGACTCAGCCCGGAGGAAATTGCCTATATTATAAACCATGCCGAGGCCAAGGCTTTTTTTGTAGATGTCGAATTTGCACGCTTCATCCAGCCTATCCAGGAAAAAATGAAGAGTGTTACCACCTGGGTTAACGTGGTAGATGAAAACACGGGAATGACTCGGTCCTCTCCCCTTCTACCAGGTCCCGATTATGAAACTTTTCTTCAAGAAGGGAAAGAAGAACTCCCCGGAACCTGGCCTGAGGATGAGAACGAAACCATCACCATCAATTACACCAGTGGAACCACAGGTCAACCCAAGGGAGTCATGTACACCCATCGAGGAGCTTATCTGAATGCCCTGGGAGATGCCCTGGAGTTAGGGTTGAATAGTCGGAGCGTTTATCTCTGGACACTTCCCATGTTTCACTGTAATGGTTGGTGCTTCACGTGGGGCGTAACTGCCACGGGAGGAACCCATATTTGCTTACGAAAAGTAGACCCCGAGCAGGTCTTTCGGCTGATTGAAAAGGAACGGGTATCTCATTTCTGTGGAGCCCCCGTGGTCCTCATTGGTTTAGCCCATCATCCCATGGCCAATCAAATTCGATTTTCCCACCCGATTAAGGTAGCAACGGGAGGAGCTCCCCCTTCGCCGACCATCATCCAAAAGATGGAAGGAATGGGAATCCAAGTCATTCACCTTTACGGTTTGACCGAAACCTACGGACCTAATACGGTCTGTGAGTGGCAACCCCACTGGGATACTCTGGATCAAGAAACTCAGGCCCGGTTGATGGCCCGTCAGGGGGTCTCCCATATTACGGCGAAACTTTTTCGAGTTGTCGATGCCCATCTGAAGGAGGTACCCGCCGATGGTAAAACCATGGGAGAGGTAGTCATGCGAGGAAATACTGTCATGAAGGGGTATTTCAAAGATCCGGAGGCCACCGAAGCGGCGTTTCAGGGTGGTTGGTTCCATAGCGGTGATTTAGCGGTACTTCATCCCGATGGATATATGGAGCTTAAAGATCGAAAAAAGGATATTATTATCAGTGGTGGGGAGAACATCTCAACCATCGAAGTGGAGAACGTTCTCTATAAACACCCCGATGTCCTGGAAGCCGCTGTGATTGCCATCCCCGACGAGAAATGGGGAGAAGTCCCCAAAGCCTTTGTCACACCTAAACCAGGAACTCATCCAACGGAACAGGATCTCATTAATTTCTGTCGAGAACACCTGGCCCATTATAAATGCCCTAAAGTGGTAGAGTTCTGCGAGCTGCCCAAAACTTCCACAGGAAAAATCCAAAAGTATGTGTTACGGGAGAAAGAGTGGAAGGGGTACGAGAAACGTGTGCATTAACCCCGCACCCTTTTATTCAGAAATCTAAAGTCAAAATAACCTCCGACTTTGGATGACCTCGGGCTTCCGGCTTTGAGGCAGTTTTAAAAATTTAAACTTTTTTTTTGACTTACTTAAAGGAATGATTCTATCATAATTTCGTTACGGAACGGAATAATAAAGGCAATGACAACCGTTTGTGTAGACTCGGGAGAATAATATCCTGATCCCGTTACTTAACAGAATAGTTTAAGAAAATCGTGAAGAGAAAAGGAGGGGATGTCCAAATTATGAAAATTCGAATCAAAAATCAGGAGGAGTTAAACAGTCGCAAATTTCTTCTCGATGGGTTCCAGGTCCATTGCGACATCTGCCAATCTCCAGCCTCGCTGGAACTCGTCATTCATCATCGATACTTTACAAGATTATTCGTAACGGTTCAAACCGTCTGTCCTCGCCAATGTCGTCCACCCAGCGGTTATAGCACAATTATTGATGGGGTAGGTCGTGAGTATGCCGGAATTAAATTTAAGGATTTTACCATTTCTTGTGACCGATGCTTTTCAGCTCGAAACGAAATCTTTTTAAGGCCACAAGAAATGAAGGTTTCCTGTAAAGCCTGTAATTATACGGCTACTTCAGAATTTTTTCGTTTTGAGTAGGACCTGAACGCTATGAACAGAATAAACTTACCTTTTCACGCTAAGGGCCTCAAGCTTCATGGTTATATCGGACTCTTTACGCTGGTGGTGGCCGAAGTCCTGATGTTTTTGAAGGTTGAACCCTTTGTCACTTTCTTTTACCCCTTTGCCTGGTACGGGTATATTCTCTTCCTGGATAGTGTTATCTTCAAGTTAAAAGGTCAGTCCTTGATCGTAAATCGACCCAAAGAATTCCTCCTGATGTTACCCTGGTCCGTTTTAGTATGGCTGGTGTTTGAGGTGTACAATATTTTTATTCAAAACTGGCGTTATGTAGGTTTACCCCAATCCTTGGGAGTTAACCTGTTAGGTTATACCATTTCCTTCGCCACCGTACTTCCCGGCATTTTTGAAACCACCGACTTTATCGAAGCCCTGGGGATTTTTCAAGGTTCCACTACGAAGAGATGGAAAATCACTCCAAGATTGCTTTACCTATCCCTGGGAATCGGCGTAATTACCTTGATTGTTCCTTTTTTATTTCCCACATATACCTTCCCCCTGGTCTGGGGGAGTTTCGTTTTTTTCCTGGATCCCATCAACTACTGGTTGGGAGAGAAATCCTTACTCCGGGATCTGGAAAATGGACGTTTAACTAAGATCTACTCTTTGCTGTTAGCCGGATTGGTTTGTGGATTTCTCTGGGAATTCTGGAACTACTGGGCCGGATCCAAATGGGTTTACACCGTCCCCTTTGTCGGAGATTTCCTAAAAGTTTTTGAGATGCCCTTATTAGGCTTCCTGGGATTCCCACCCTTTGCCTTAGAGTGTTATGTTATGTACAACTTTATCCTGCACTTTCAAAAACCCTACAGGTAAAAAATCATAAAAAGTAAATATCCAGGCCTCCGTCCCTTCTACTTCCTATCTTCTATCCTTGACAAGGGAGGGGAGATACTGCATTATGATAAATAAAGCTACCTTTTTACGATACTTTTGCAGAAATCTCAAACCACAGAGGCATAGAGAGCCCGATAAGATCAGAAGTTAGACTTTCCTCCATGTTTCTGTACCTTTAGGGAGAATCGTAAAGGTACAGTTTTTTAAAGAGTTAAGATAAGAAAGCTTCGAAGAGGATCAGGTAGGGGGGATAAAAATGTTTTGGTATCCCTTAATGAAGGATTATTATAAGATCCTGGAAGTCCATCCAGAAGCCAGCGGTGAGGAGATCAAAAAAGCTTATCGATTACTGGCCTTGCAATATCATCCGGATCGAAACCCAGGGGATAAGGAAGCCGAGGAAAAGTTCAAAGAAATCGGTGAAGCCTATGCGGTTTTAATGGATAAAGAAAAAAGAGGGGAGTATGATCGGGCCCGGAAGCGGTCCCTGGAATATCACCTTCGGGTTACCTCCCCCCGGCGTAGGGGTTATGCACCGGAACCCCTGGTACGGGATTTTTTCCATGATCCCTTTGCCGATTATGTTTTCAATCGGCTATGGCAGGAGTTGAACCGATTGCAACAATGGTTGGAAGAAGCCCCCTGGGAGGATTTCTTTTTTAGATGGTAAAGGAGTCCTGAAATGCCACGAAATGTATTTAATAAAGACTATTACGGAATCCTTGGAATTAAGCCGGAAGCCAGCGAAGAAGAGATAAAACGGGCTTACCGGCAATTAGCCTTTAAATATCATCCAGACCGAAATCCCGGAAATAAACAAGCTGAAGAGAGGTTTAAAGATATCAGTGAAGCCTATGCGGTTTTAATGGATAAAGACAAGAGGTGGCAGTACGATCAGTTAAGAAATTCCCCATGGGATTCGACCCATACAGGACAGACCTACAGCCAGGGTTTCAACTATTCCCAGCAAGATATTTTGAGGGATCTTTTTAATAACCCCTTGACCCGGGATATTTTCGATCAACTCCATGAAGAGTTTAGCCGGATGGGGCTCCGACTGGATCAGGCTTTCTGGGACCATCTACTTTCCGGCGGGAAGAGAGGTGGGATCAATACCTTTATCTTTACAACCCCCGGCGGGGTTTTCTATCGAAGTTATAGACCTTTTAACGGGACCTGGGTCAGATCAGAAGCCGGAGAAACCAGAGGTCAACAACCTGCAGGTTTTCTGAATCAGTGGGCGAAAAAAATAGGTCGGAAGGTTGGGCATTATCTCTTAAAGAAACTCGCCGGAATTCTGGAAGCCCCGGCCGAATCGCCTCAAAAAAAGGGTTTAGATCTCTTTTCGGTTCTTTCTATTTCCCTTCAAGAAGCCATCCACGGCACCGAAAAAATCTTTAATTACCAGACCAATGGAAAGACCGAGAGGGTAAGAATTAAAATTCCGGCTGGAATTCGGGCAGGAACCCGATTGCGGTTGAAAGGGAAGGGATTGAAAACCCGGGATGGGGCCGTAGGGGATTTATATCTGGAAATTCAAGTGTCCTGATAAAGGACCCAACAAAGGACCAGGCAAAAGGTGAAAGGCGAAAGGTGAAAGGGTCAAGCGGATCTTTCCTTTCACCTTTTTTACCTTTTACCTTTTACCTTTTTAAGGCTATGGGCTATGAATATATCCTGGTAGAGAAAGAGGGGGCCGTGGGAACCATCACGCTGAATAGACCTAAAGTATTAAATGCTTTAAATCCGGCTCTCATGAAGGAACTTGCAGAGGCTTTGGAAACCTGGGAGGCAGACCCGGAGCTGCGGGTGATTATCCTGACCGGGGGAGAAGAAAATTTTGCCGCAGGGGCCGACATTAAAGAGATGGTAACCCGGGATGCCGTTCAGATGATGCAGGGAGTCCATGGGAATACCTGGCAACGAATCCGTAAAATTACCAAGCCTATGATCGCAGCGGTTAGTGGATACGCCTTGGGGGGAGGTTGCGAACTGGTTATGTGTTGCGACATTGTCATCGCCTCTGAGTCGGCCAAATTCGGGCAACCGGAAATTAAGTTGGGAATTATGCCGGGGGCCGGGGGAACTCAAAGGCTTCCGCGACTGGTTGGAAAACATCGGGCCATGGAGATGGTCCTGCTGGGGAATTTTATCGATGCAGCTCAGGCCGAGCGATGGGGTCTTGTTAACCGGGTGGTTCCAAAAGGGCAGGTCGTTGCGGAAGCTAAGAAGTTAGCGGCTGAACTGGCTAAACGTCCACCCCTGGCCGTTAAGATGGCTAAACAATCGATCCTTCACGGCCTTAATGTTGATCTGGAAAGTGGCCTGGCCATTGAGTCTCAGTGCTTCAATCTTCTTTTTGCCACTGAGGACAAAACAGAAGGAATGAAAGCGTTTATCGAAAAACGAGAAGCCCACTTTAAGGGCCAATAAGAGGGGTAGTAACGGCTTTAGTCGTTCTTAAACCAGTCACTTTAGTAACGTAAACGACCAAAATCATTACTACACATCCTTATGAAAAGGACCGATCAAACACCGACGAACAATAAAACTCTTTTAGCCTGGGTTGAGGAAATGGCAAAACTTTGCCAGCCGGATGAAATCGTGTGGTGCGATGGCTCTGAGGAGGAGAAAATTCGGTTGACACAACAAGCCATAGAACGCGGTGAAGTAGAAGAGCTGAATCAAGAAAAATTACCGGGTTGTTTATATGCCCGGAGTGCTGAGAATGATGTGGCTCGGGTTGAACACTTAACCTTCATCTGCTCAAGATCCCAGAAAGATGCAGGGCCCACCAACAACTGGATGGACCCCCGAGAGGCCTATAAAAAGTTAGGGGATATCTTTAGAGGTTCCATGAGAGGAAGAACCATGTACGTGGTTCCGTTTCTTATGGGCATTCCCGGATCCCCCTTCAACAAGATCGGAATTGAGCTTACCGACAGTATTTATGTAGTCCTGAACATGCGAATCATGACCCGGATGGGTAAGGTGGCTTTGGATGAATTGGGTTCCTCCTCCGATTTTACCAGGGGTTTACACAGTAAGGCTGACCTTCGCGTGGATCGGCGTTACATCTGTCATTTTCCAGAAGATAATACCATCTGGAGTGTGGGATCCAATTATGGAGGTAATGTCTTACTCGGGAAAAAATGCCTGGCTTTGCGGATAGCTTCCTGGTTAGGGAGAAAAGAAGGGTGGATGGCCGAACATATGCTCATTGTAGGCGTGGAAAATCCCCAGGGAGAGATCCACTACCTGGCCGGAGCTTTTCCCAGCGCGTGTGGGAAAACAAATCTGGCCATGTTGGTCCCACCCCCCTCGCTACGGGGTTATAAAGTCTGGACGGTGGGAGATGATATAGCCTGGCTGAGGATTGGATCAGACGGAAGATTATGGGCCATTAACCCGGAAGCCGGTTTTTTTGGAGTTGCACCGGGTACCAATTGGAAAACAAATCCCAATGCCATGGCTACCATACAGAGAAATACCATTTTCACCAACGTTTTAAAAAAGCTGGATGGTACGGTTTGGTGGGAGGGTCTCGAAGATCCTCCTGCAGAAGGTATTGACTGGAGAGGAAGACCCTGGACACCGGCCTCCGGAGAAAAAGGTGCCCATCCCAACAGCCGGTTTACCGCTCCAGCCTCCCAATGTCCTTCCATATCACCCGAATGGGAAAATCCCAGAGGTGTACCAATCAGTGCCATTATTTTCGGTGGACGCAGAGCCCGGGTCGCTCCCCTGGTTTATCAATCCTTTGATTGGCAACATGGGGTCTTTGTGGGGGCAAGTATGGCCTCTGAAACCACGGCAGCGGCCACCGGTCGCGTAGGGGTGGTTCGTCGGGATCCTATGGCCATGCTCCCATTCTGTGGTTATAACATGGGAGATTATTTCAGACACTGGCTCAATATGGGAAAAAAAATACCCTATCCCCCGAAACTCTTCCACGTAAACTGGTTCCGAATGGATGAAACCGGCAAATTTATCTGGCCCGGATTCGGGGATAACCTGAGGGTCCTGGAATGGATTATTGAAAGAGCCACTGGTAAGGCCGAAGCTGTAGAAAGTCCCATCGGCTATCTGCCCAAAGCCAGTAGTATCAACCTGGAAGGCTTAAATATCTCCAGGGAAAAACTCGAATCGACTCTCTTAAATATCGATCTCGATGATTGGATCGCAGAAGCTGAAAGTCAGAGGGAATTTTTCAATAAAATCGGGGATACCTTGCCTCAGGAAATTTTACAGGAGCATCAGAAACTTCTCAAACGCCTCAAAAGAGGGACTTCAGTCCTGGTATAAGGACTGAAAAGCCCTGTCAGGGGCAGACGGTTGGGAGCCCTCGACGCAAGTCGGGAGATTCAGAATTCATAATTTTTTCAAGTTAAACAGGCTGCCCCGTCGGGGCTAACAGTCTTATCCTGGCCCATAGGGGGATAGGGGTGTTTCTTCTTCCACTTACTAAATTGATACAGCTACCCCGGGAACCCGAGTGTTGATAGACAGAAAAGACCCGTCTCGACTCCCACACTACCTAATTTTATTCATGGGTTACCAGGTGGATTCGCTTAATCTGGATGAGAATCCAAGTATTCCCTGTGTTAAGCTACAACCTCCTAAAACCTGCCCTATAGCCGACTACCGGGTCGTGGGAACTATTGTCTCCTTCTACCCCGGTTGGATGGTCCCGTTTATCTTTTATTTCTTCCCTCCCCTGGTCATGAAAGAGGGGGAACTCCCCCCAAACTATAGTAAATTTTAGAATTGCATAAAAATATCTCTTTTTGTTTCAGATTGATTAAACTCTTTTAAAACTTAAGTGTCTATTTGAATGAAAGGATTTTACACTTAACTAATTTTTATTAATCGAGATTAACGTTTATTTGTGAAAGAGTTATCAAACAAACCCATGAAATAGAGGTAAGGTATGAAGTTTCATGAATTCGTTTCATCCAGAAGAGAAAAGTTAGGTCTAAACAAAAAGGAACTGGCTGAGAGAGCAGGGATTTCCGATGCTTATATTAAACATATCGAAGATGGCATGCGAATTCCAAAGGACATGCTCATTCTATATAAATTGGCAGATGCCTTGAAGGTAAATCGGGAGTGGTTCCGTGACTTCGCCTATTTTAATCGGGATGCTCGAGAAGCCTCTAAGTATTTAAATGAAGAGTTTATCCTGCAGGGTGAAACTGGTGGAAAACCCTACATGGGGGTTACCCTTTCGGCTCAGGACAAAGAGCTTTTGCAGGCTATTGAAGGTTTGGGTGAAGATCAAAAGAAGATGATCTTATCCTATCTCCAAACCCATGCCACCTTCGATGGACTTATTTTTGAAGGACAGCATTTCAGTCGGAAAGACCTCCTCTATAAAATTGTCGATAGACTGGTAGGAAAGGACGAAATTTTCTTGAAGAAGGTGCTCGACTATATTGTAGCCATCTTATATATCGAAGACAGAGAAGAAAAACTTCCCCTCTATGATGTTTTGAGGGAAGTAGTGGGGGTCGAATAGATCCTAAAAACCGAATCGTAGAGCAGGATCTTCCTCCCTTATTCTTCCATGGTACCCAAAACTCTGTCTTGAGTCCTTTTCCGGTTTTACGACCAAACCCGAGGATAGGAGGGGCTGGCCTATCAGTTGGGTGGTTTTTGTAGAGGGTAAGGATGGAGATTTGAAATCTATTCCCCATCGGGCTATTGGGAAATTTGTTACAAGGGTTGAGGAGAGGCTACGTTGTATCTCTTTTTCTTCCCGTTCAGGGGAAGATAAGGTGGGAAGGCCAGCATGGAGGATCCAGGACAGATCCTGGGAAGAGGGTTGGAGAACCCCTGAAAGGTCGCGTGGGCTATCGGGTGTTATTACCGGACTGGATTTCCCCGATGAGTTTTTTTTCTCCTTTGGAAGCCGGCAGAGATTGTAAAGCTCTTTGATAATATTCTCGGGCTTTTCCGTCTTCTTTTTTGGCCTGATAAATTTCCGCAATTTTCCTTAAAGTATAAGAAGTCTGGGTTTCGTTACCCAGGGCCTGGTTTACCGTTAAAGCCCGTTCATAATAATCCAGGGCTACATCCAGATGGCCCTGGGTTTTTTGTATTTCTGCAATATTCATAAGCCCTGCAGCGATTCCTTCCAAATTCTCAATTTGCTTATCTAACTCCAAGGCCTGTTGGTAATACTCCAGGGCTTTATCCAGATCCCCCAGAGCCTGATAAACGGCACCTATGTTATTCAACCGGATAGCCATCCCGGCCTTATTTTTAAGCCTGGTATCAATTTCCAGGGCTTTTTGATAGTTCTTCAAGGCATCTGGATAATATCCCTTTTGTTTTAACCAGTGGCCTATATTATTCAGAGAAACGGCGCGACCTGCGTCGTCATTGATTTTTTCACTGAGATTTAAAGCCTCTTGATAATATTTCCAGGCGGTCGCCAGGTCTCCTCGGGTTTCGTAGATACCTCCGATATTATTAAGATTCGCTACCACGCCCGCCTCATTTCCGGCCTGCTTATTTTCTTCCAAAGCTTGTTGATAATATCGAAGTGCCTGATCCAGGTCTCCACGGCGTTCATAAAGGGCTCCGATATTATTTAAACTTGCTGCAACACCTCGACGGTTATCTATCACCCGATTGATCTCCAGGGCCTTTTGATAATTCTCCAGTGCCTGCTCCAGATGTCCTTCTCGATAATAGTCAAAACCTTTGTTATTGAGTTTGATGGCTTCTTGAGCCAACTCGGGCATTTTTTGGATGGGTCCTCCACATCCACTCAGGACCAGTAAGGTCATCCAAAGGGTAGAGAGGAGCTTTCGAAGTTGGGTAATTATTTTCTGCAAAATGTAAAACGTAGAGATAAACCGTAAAACGCACTACGTAAAGCGTTCACCGTCTCCTATTACGTTTTACGTAGTGCGTTTTACTTCGTTGATTTTTTAGCCTTCTCTGCGACAGGTTCCGGCCGGTTTAGCGAACCCGGGGTTTCATGAGGGTACGGCTGATCTCGTTTATCCATGGTGATCACTTTGGCCGATTCTTCTCTATCCACATAGCCACGCAGGAGCCAATGTTTCTGTGCAGCCTCCATGACTTTGTTTGCACCATCGACGGCTTCTTGACCGGTATGGACGATCTCCGGGATATTCGAAGAAGCTTTTCGAATATTCTCCGAAGTAACCACCACATTATCCAGGATCTTATCTCCTTTTTTAACCAGAGTCGGGAACTGTTCCAGAGATTCTTTTAAGGCGGCGGAGCTTTCCTTGATGTAGGCAGAACTTTCCTGGAAGTTATTCATGGTAGTTTGGAGGTTAGGTGTTAGTTTAGAGAGTTGGGCTGTGAGTCCTTCAATTCGTTGAGCGGCCACTTCCAGTCTACTGACCACCTTTTTGCTATTCCCAAGCAGGTCCGTGACCTGTTGGTAGAGTGTTGGATCGCTAATAAGGGCTCCCAACGTCCCTTTACCCGTATTAACCTTTTCCAGGATCTCATTGGCATGATCCATAGCAGAGCTCAGGGTATTCCCCTGGGATTTGAGTTTTTCTGTAACCGTAACCACATTAGCCATGATTTTCTTCGCGTCTTCAATAGCCGGTCCGATTTGATCTAGAACCTCTGTAATTTCAAAGGCATCTTGAGAAGGAAGCACACTGCCTGGAGGGGCTATTTCGGCATCTGGAGAGCCCACCTTAATTTCTACCGTTCGATCTCCCAGCAAACCTACCGATCCAATGGTAGCCAGAGAGTCTTTTCGGATCTGTTCCCGGTACCTTTGTTGAATACTCATGGTAACCACGATTTTCCCTTGGCCATTAAACCGCAGATCTTCCACATTTCCGACTTCGATGCCTGCCAGTCTTACCGGAGAATCGACCCGAAGTCCTCCCACCCTGCTGAAAATAGCCTGGACTTTAAACCTTCCTTCCAACAAGTTCTGTTTACTGCCGACAAAAAGGATCATCAAAAACAGAACAATCAAACCACTAAGAATAAATGCACCCACGAGGGTTTCTGCATAGGGAAATTTCTTCTTTGCCATGATAATAGGATCAAGGATGAATTATAAAGGAGGAAGGAGAGGTCTAGCCCAGTTTCCTCCTTCATCTTTTATAATTCATCCTTTTTTCTTCCCTCTCCGAGTCCCATGGATAAATTGTTGGACTTCTTGATAAGGGCTATTCTGGATTTCATCCACCGTTCCCACAGTAAGAATTTTTCCTTCGTGCAACATGGCAATTCGATCTGCCACATAAAAAGTCGTTCGAATATCGTGGGTTACCACAATAGAAGTGACTTGAAATTCTTGCTGAAGATTCCGAATCAACTCGGCAATAGTATCCGAAGTGACCGGATCCAGGCCGGTGGTGGGTTCATCATAGATAATAATTTTAGGATTTAAAGCCATGGTCCTGGCCAGGCCAACCCGCTTTTGCATACCGCCACTGAGCTCGGAGGGCATTTTATCTTCGATTCCTTCCAGCTCCACCCATTTTAACTTTTCAGCTACCAGCCTTTGAATCTCATCTTCCGAAAGTTTGGTATGTTGTCTTAAAGGAAAGGCCACATTTTCTCCGACGGTCATGGAATCATAAAGGGCAGCGCCTTGAAACAGGAAGCCGATTTTCAACCGAACTTGATTCCACTCCTTTTCACTTTGAAACTGGGTCACATCCTGGTTCTCTATGAGAATACTCCCTTCATCGGGTGTGAGAAGCCCTACCAGCATGCTGACCAGAACAGACTTGCCCCCGCCGCTTCTCCCCAGGATAACCAGGGTTTCTCCTCGATGGATGGTTAAATCAACTCCCCTCAACACCTCCTGACTGTTGAAGGACTTTTTGATTCCCTGCATGATAATGATTTCCTCAGGGTTTGCCTGTAGGGTAGTCAGATCGAAAATTTCCGGAGTTTCCAAATTGGGCATTTAAATTCCCTCAATAAACAGTTGCAAAAGTCGGGTCAAAAAAACATCAGAGATTAAAATCATCAGCGAAGCAGAAACCACCGTAGAGGTGGTGGAGAGACCTACACCTTCGGTCCCACCCGAGGTATTAAAGCCATGGAAACAACCTACCACGCCGATAATCAGCCCAAAAAAAATGGTTTTAAAAAGCCCTGGAATCAAATCCGTATCCAGGGTAACATAGCGAAGGGTCGTATCCCAGTAAAGTCGGGAGTTAATCCCTCCGAGACTCACCCCGATCAACCAACCCCCCAGGATTCCTAAGGCATCTGCAAACACGGTTAAAATGGGAAGACTTATCATACAGGCTATTACCCGTGTGGTTACCAGGTATTTCGTGGGATTGACGGCGGATACCCGGAGGGCATCGATTTGTCGGGTTACCTTCATGGAACCCAGTTCAGCACTGATTCCCGAACCCGCCCTTCCTGCCACCATGAGCGCCGTTACCACAGGACCCAACTCCTTAACTATGGCAAGCCCTACGACCGCAGCCAGGTAATTGATGGCCCCAAATTTCGACAGAATCCAGATGGTCTGCATGGCCAAAACTAAACCTATGGCCAGGGCCGATATGGAAGTTAAACTAATAGATTTGACTCCAATAAGATAAATTTGTTTAATGGTTTCTCGAATAAGAAAAGGAGGTACAAAAGTCCATCTAAACGTATCGGCTAAGAAAAACAAAAGCCGTCCTACATAATTACTAAATTCTATGATGGAACTCCCGATGGATGAAACCAGATTTTTCATGCTCGGTCTGTTATCCGGGTCCCCTTGTAAGCTACCTCTTCCCAGGTAGTTATGCAAACAACAGGCCACAGATAAACTACAGGTATCTACTTTATAGGGTACTTAGGTACCAGCTTTCTGTCAAGGTTTATATCCTCAGGTACAGGCTTGACATTTCAAAACAGGGGCTATAGCATAGAAGGGATGGAACTTCAAGCCAGGCTCAAAAAACTTCAAGATAATATTGAGAGGGCCGTTATCGGGAAGGCTCAGGTAATCAGGCTGGCCCTGACGACCCTTCTTGCCAGAGGCCACCTTCTCATTGAGGATGTACCAGGGATTGGGAAAACTACCTTAGCCCATGCTCTGGCCAGGTCTATCCACTGTACGTTTCATCGTATCCAGTTTACCAGTGATTTACTTCCTTCGGATATCATTGGAGTGTCCATTTATAATCAACAGAAGGGAGAATTTGAATTTAAAAAAGGGCCTATTTTTGCCCATGTGATCCTGGCCGACGAGATCAACCGAACGACTCCAAAGACCCAGAGCTGCTTACTGGAAGCCATGAGCGATGCCCAGGTCTCGGTAGATAATATCAGTTATCCCCTTCCTCAACCTTTTATGGTGGTGGCAACCCAGAATCCCATCGAACATCATGGAACGTATCCACTTCCGGAGTCTCAATTGGATCGCTTTATGATGCGCATTCGAATTGGGTACCCGTCGGAGGCCGATGAAAAGAAGATCCTTCAAAATCAGCGGTTACATACTGCTGTGGAAGATTTAAAACCGGTTTTGACCGCCGAAGAAATCCTCGAATTGCAGAAACGGGTAGATCAGGTTAAAATGGAGGATAGTTTATTGGACTATGTCCTGGCCATCTTGGGAATGACCCGCAAATCCAAAGTTTTCAAGCTCGGGGCCAGTCCTCGGGGAGGATTGATTCTTTGTAAAGCCGCAAAAGCCCTGGCGCTTATGGAAGGGCGGGATTACTGTATCCCGGATGATATTAAGAATTTAGCCGTCCCTGTACTGGCCCACCGGGTGGTCCTGAATACTGAACTAGGCTCGATGGGAACCTATGAAGATGCGGAATCCGCCATCCAAGAGGTTTTGGAAAGTGTCCCGGTACCCATTTAAGATTTTTTGTAACGTTTTGCCTTCTTCCCCTTCCCCGCACCCCTGGTCCCTCTCCATGCTGGGGGAGAAGGGCAAGAGCCTGAAGAGTTAAGATTTTTTTAGCGTTAATCCTTGACGAAGGGATCAAAAGGTCATGAAATATTATCTTAGCAGGCTAAAGTTCTGCTTAATCAAGTCGGTTTTAGGTCTTCCTTAAACGGGCTATCAGAAACAGGCATTTTCAGGTCTTGAGGGGTCCGTTTCGCGATGAGACCTCTCAAGACCTCCTAACCAGGGAGGTGACTATGCAAAAATTGAACCTTTGGAAACTTTTTGTTATAGTAACTATAGCCTTAACGGCTTTAGATTTTATAGCCTTTGCTCAACAGCAAACCGGTCAACCCCAGTCCGGTCAGCCCCAGGCAAGCCAACCCCAAGCCGGTCAATCCCAAACGGGTCAAACCGGCAGTCTTCTTCGGGATCGGAAAACCTTAACCCTGGAATTGGCTAAAAAAATGCTAGAAGCTGCGGAGGCTAAGGCGCGGGAGAACGGCTGGAAGTTAAATATTGCCATCGTCGATGACGGCGGTAATCTTTTAGCTTTCCATCGTATGGATGGAGCTTTCTTAGGAAGTATTCAAATTGCCATGGGTAAAGCCCATACTGCCGTTGCCTTCCAAAGGGAAACCAAAGCATTTCAAGAAATCGCCCAACCTGGAGGTCGGGCCTATGGAATCCAGAACATCCCCGGGATCGTTATCCTGGAAGGGGGACTTCCCATCAAAGTGGGTGAGGAAGTCATCGGGGCATGTGGAGCGAGTGGAGCCCGAGGGGATCAAGATGCAGAAGCCTGTCGAGCCGCGTTAGATGTCTTTGCAAAAGAGGTATCAAAATAACTTTTTGACGCGGGGATGCAGGGACACGGGGACACGGAGACGCGGAGACAGAATTCCTTATGTTCTTGCCTCCTTAAATTCTGTTTTTCCCAGTTTGTTTTTCCCAGTCCCTGCATCCTCGCGTCCCCGTGTCCCTGCGTCCCCGCGTCCCTAAGCCCCTACGTCCCAAAACCCGGGTCTCTATAGGCCAAGTGGATTCCTTCGTTTTTTCTTACGACTTCGGGAAACACGCTCAACTTCCTTTTTTAAGTCATTATATTTATCTTCGAGGTTATTTATTTTATCATTCATGCCGATCATCATGTGCGTAAGCTCTTCCATGAGAGAAGATTTCACATCGGCTTGGATCGAGTTCCGAGCTTCTTCAAGCCGAACCACACGCCGATCTACATGCCCTATATTATTTCGAATGTTCTCCATCCCGTCTATCATGCGATCCATTTTCTTCTCTAACTCTTCGACGGATTTATTGATGTTCGCCAAGTTTTTCAACCCCTCAAGAATCTCTCGCATCATACCGACTCTCCTTACCCGTTAAGATTTTATAATTTTCAAAGCCTCATCGGCTTTTGTATTTAAATTCTGCAGTTTGCCCGATAGCAAATGAATGTAGGCTAAAAAGGCATTACTCATTAAATTGAAAAGATAAAACTTATACCCTCTGGCTTTTGTCATTGGATTCAGGAGGGTTGATCGGGCGGTGGTCTCTTTAAAACCGGTGGGAAGTCGTTTTAAACTTTCTGAAGATTCCTCCTTTAGAGAGGTAATAACCTCCACAAGTTCCGACATTTGTTTCCGGTTTAAACCTTCTCCTCTCGAAGAAAAAATTTTCCTTCTACTTCTCTCCATAAGAAAACCTCCCCTGGCAAGAATTAATCTATAAGCTACCCCTTCTCTGGATTCTCTACTCTATAGGAAGTGAGAGAACTCTGTCAAGTGTTTTAAGTTAAAAATTTAATTTTTGTTTGTTAACCCCACAGGCTGTGGGTCTTGAACCCGCGGTCCCCTATCTTTACGATCCTTCTCGAAGAGGCTCTAAAATATCGACCACACCTTTTACAGCGTTGGCGGCTTCTCTGGGTTTATTTTGATTGAGAAAGTAAACGGCCTCATTGAGTCGAGATTGGGCTTGTTGGATTTCATTTCCATACTCTGGATATTGCTGTTGTAGAATATCCAGAGTATCCTGAGCGGTTCGAATACTTTGAATAGCCCCGGCTATATCTCCGGTTCGGAAACGGTCCCGGGCTTGAAGCAAATCCTCTTTTACCATTTTCAAATTCTCTCTCCTATCCCGTTGAGTAATTGCCGGCCTGGATTCCAGGATTTGCTTGTTGGGATCCAGGGCATCCAGGGCAAGGGTAATCGAAGCCCTGGCCTGATCTGGTTTTGCCTGATTAAGAAACTGAAGGGCATCGTTCACCTTATCCTGGGCTTCCTGGAGCTGTCTTTGAAGCCTATTCAAGTTCTCGCGTGCGCGGACCAGACGCAGGGTTGCTTCTACGATATTATTATTTTCAAAACTTCTCTGCGCTTCCTGTAAATTGCTAAGAGTTCCCTGATAAAATCCCACCGGAGAGCCCTGGCGATTGAGGGGTTGAATTTCACGGGATGAAAGCTCCAGGGGATTCCAGAAAGTAAAACTTAAAAGAATGGGTAAAAACGAAATTAAAATTTTGGTTTTCATGATCGACGGATCCTCCTTAAGAAGAAACCTCCTTCTCCCTTCCGCAAGGAGGGATTTAGGGGAAAGTAAGGCCGCTTTAATCTCCCTTGGAAAGGGATAGGAGAATGCTTAGATAGAAAAAGGTTATAAAGGATAAATTCTTACAAATCAGGAATAAAATAGCTACATTTTCTTTGAACGTCAAACATAAATTGGCATTCAAGTAAATTTTATACACATCCCCGGAAAGGCATAAAAAAACCCCTAACCCGAGTCGAAACCCAGGATAGGGGCTTAATCACCCACTTTCTGATGAGTTGGGGTTCACAAATTAATATATGTTTGTTTTTATTTTCTTCAAGGGAAAAATTAACAAACTTTTATTTTTTACAACTTCTGTTTTTTAAGTGGCAGTCTGGAAGGCCCGGAAGCAAAGGCCCGAACACTCTTCATAAATTTTATTCCGGGATCGGTCAGTCGGTATTTCCACCTGTTCTCCTGCCTTTGGGAAGTATCTTCAAAAAGATAAATCAGCTTGATATATTGATCCACTCCCCGGGTTTCCAGATGAAAGGTATCATTCCCCAGGTTGTAAAGATCCTCTCGTGTGCACCCCACCTCTTGTTGGAGTTGTTGAAGGGTAAGACCGGATGGATTTTTATACAGTAAGATGAGAATCGACTTTTCCACCTCAGACAATTGGGTTACCGTTCGGATTTCTTCCATAAGGTTCTATCTCCGATGTTCTTCGAGTTGATGCGAAAACAGATGAGAACTCTCCGGCTATAGGCTTTAAGAGTCTCTCCGGGAAGGTACCTCCTAAAAATTCTTTAACAGACTCTTAATTATAAAAATACATCTGGACAACAAGCTATGCAATTATTTGACCAGATTTTTCTCGTTCCCAGCTTCTGCTCCATACCGGGGACTTATATCAGGCCGGTAGTGAAATGGAGTATAAAGCAGGCCCAATCCCGTACCCATGGAACTAAGAAAGGGGAAAGCCTTATTTTCGACCTAAACGCCCCCCATGCCCCCTCGAGGGGGGACTAGGAGGTGTTCCCTATAGGCGTCGGGATAAGAAGGTTAATCCTGGCGTGGGAGAGGAGCCGGGGGCATACGTGCCAGGTTAAGCTGAAAAACCTTGTCAGGGGCGAACAGGGTTTCAGTCATTCAGAATTTTTTTCAAGCTCCCAAGGAAGCCTCCCTTTCCTCTATTATCCCCCCTTCCCCCCCCATGCGGGGAAATTCTCCCCGTACACGGGGGAAGGAGGCAAGAGGGATTGAGGAGCGGCCTGTGAACAGGTCACCCCGCCGGGGCTAACCTTCTTATCCTGGTGCGTATGGGAGCCGAGGGTAAGGGCCGCTTAAAAGTGAAGTAAAACGTGGAGGACAAAGGATAGAAAATTAATCCAGAGAAGCATATCGTTTCAATCTTCGAGATAGAACATAACCTGAGAGGGTTAAAATTCCTGTAACTCCTATAGCCACTAACAGGGTCTGCCAGGGGATACCCTCCTGCCAATTTGCAGTTTGGAGATTTCCTACGGACCAGGTGATTAAAAGGGTAGCGGGAAGGTCCCCCATCAGGGTTCCCAGCATATAAGACCTCAGACGTAATCCTGCGGCGCCGGCTATCAAGTTAAATATTTGATAAGGCAGAAGGGGTACGGTTCGGAAGAAAGCTACCGACCAGGGGCCGAGTTTAGAAACCCGATCAATATGTCGAGAAACCCATCCAGGTAATAGCTGTTTTAAACTTTTAGGTCCCACCAATCTTCCCAAGAAATATCCCAGTAAAGCGGATACGATGATTCCTCCGGCATTTACGACAAGACCTTTTTCAACCCCTAAAATCAAAGCGGTAACGATAACCATCACCGTCACACTGACAAAGGCCTGGGTGGCCAAGAGGAAGAGACCTGCCAGTAACCAGGGCGCATTTTCTTGTTGACGTAAATTGTTTAGGAATACAAGAAGGTTATGGATGGTCAATTCTTCCGGCAAGAAGGAGCGAACCAGGAGAACCAGGGTCATTAAACCCCCTATTAAACCCAGGATTCGTAAAATACTGATTCGGCTAAATTCTGCTTCAGGGGATTCCTCAGGCTTTTCTACCTTTTCGGAGTCAGGAGAGGTTGCCGAGCTCCCTTGAAGGATCTCCCAGGTTTCCTTTAAATCTTCCATCATTTCCGGGTTAATCCAGAAAGGATCTGAAGGATCTACGGCAAAGTTTTCAGGGAGAATCTCCAGAGGGGCGTTATGGGAACCCCGGATGTCCTCTTCATGGAAGGGAATCAGCTTTTTTTCTACTCCCTGGTTTTTCAAACTCTCCAGGGTATCTAGGAGTCGTCCCTGGTGCTGATGAAGTTTTTCACGCCACACCTCCACGGAAACCCCGCAGTGTTCGGCCAGGAGTTCGTCCCGGGTTTGCCTGATGAACCGACGGATATTTTTTTCATCCCCAAAGTTTTCGTGGGCTTCCCAGACCAGATTACATTCGGTATCGTACTCCATACTTCGATTGCTCGTATTGGCAGATCCTACGGTCAGTAAAGTATCATCCACGGCCAATATTTTAGCGTGGGTATAAATAAACTGTTCTGAACCCTCCGGGCTTACAGTAATCGGATAGAAGAAACCATACCGTACCCCTGCTTTCCGGCAGGCTTCTGCCAGGTTTCTCAAACAGGATAGCTGGTTATTGAGAATCGCCAGGATTTCCACCAGACCGGAAGGAAGTTTGGGTAATACTACCACAATTTCCAACGGATCCTCAGGGCTATTTACCTGAGCAAGCCGCTCCTGGAGGGCTTTCAATACGGCTCGAGAGGTAAAGTATTGATTCTCGATGTAAATAGAGCGTTTTGCAGAAAGGATAGCCTTTTGGTAAAGATGTTGAATATCTCGTCGAGCCGTTTGGGGAGGGAAAAGCATGGGAGGTAAGGTTCGGGCAATTCCTACCTGAGTTCCTGGGATCTGGCTAACCGTTTGGAAATCGGGTAGAGGTTTTCCATTCCCAGGACGTGTAAGCCAGAGTTTTTGACCTGTAGCCCATTTCCAGTGATAGCAGAACTCACGTTCAACGGCTCGGGCTGCACGACCGGTAACAAAAGCTACCGCGTCATGGAAGGGTCTGTAAAGCGTTCCATCGTAATTCCTCCGGCGGGGGTCTAGATATTGATGAGCCCGGGTATCCCATCGATCTTCACACACATCCAGTCCGCCCACAAAGGCTATACGCCCGTCTACTACGGTCATTTTATGATGGTGGGAACCCCAGATGGGATGTACATCATCGAACTGGAAATGAAGACGCGGATGCCCCGCAAGTTCTACCTTTAATTGAGAAAACCATTCCCTTTCAAATTGAAATAAAACCGAATAATCCCAGGCAAGGATATAAACTTCCAGATTTTTACGCTCATCCAGGAGCTGGACCAGTCGCTCCAGGAATGTGGGGGTTTCTTCTTTAGCCCGAAGTAACCTCGTTCTCGTATCAAACTGCCACATCGAAAGAAGGATATAAGATTCGGCACTATCAAAAACCCGATCCAGGGCGGTATAATACTGCTCTCCATCCACTAAAATCCCTGAAGTCTCGGCATAAGCAATTCGACTACACGTTTCTCCCGTCTGCAAAATCGTATCCTGATATTTTCCCATATTTTACTTGGATTTTCTTCTCCAGATCCCTGCTTTCCTCCCGTTTATGTAAGCCACATTCCGAAGCTCATCCCGCAGATACCCTTCAACCCTTTTGATCCTTAAAGGTTTTCTGGTTTCATCCAGGGGCATCGTTTTTCAACCCCACGAACGATCCGGTCGGATTTAAAGGCTCTTTTCAGTTCCCCATAACCTGCAGGGTTCAGGTTAACAAAGAGGAAATGTCTCAGCTTTATCTTTAAGATCCTATCAGGGGGGTTTGGAGTCAACGGAAAATTTCTTATTCCGTGTAAGAATAGAGAATCTTTCTTCTTGTTCCCAGACTTCAACCTCAATGAAATCCATATCAACTTAGTAGCGGAAAGAAGAAACACTCCCTATCCCTTAAGGGCCGTTGATGCGAGTTCAAGTTATTAAAGGACCTGAACCTTCTCGCCCCTTTCCTTGTAAATCCTCAGAGCCGAACTGCAGGCCACTCTCGTCCTTAAATGAAACAAAAAATTTCCTTAAGCAAAACAATCGAGGGGACATGAGTCCGGCTCTCTGGAGGAGTGTATTCTTCCCTCGAAGCTAGGGGCTGCAAACAAATTGCCAACCTGCACCGGTAAGAACCCATTGGCATCCCGGACTGGACTGAGTATGAACCACCCTCCAGGTTTCCTCCCGGGTGATCCCTCCTCTTTTATCAGGACTGTCTCCTGTTTTAGCAGGAACATCATTTTCATCTGTTACAGTAACTTTTCCAGTATCTATTTCTATCATAATTTTCATGAATTTTGCCATTGTTTACCTCCTGTTAAGGATGTAAACCCTCTTAGGGGTTTACAATAATTCTTTCACTCCATTTTAAACCCACTGGTGTTGGATCCGATGTAATCACCTCCTTTCGTTGGGAAAAGCTAGAATGCCAGAGTAAGCCTGACAAAGACCAGACGTTTCGGCTCTATTTGTGGATTTTCAGGATCTGTATCCTGAAACTTAAACGCTTCATTAAACAGATTTTTAGCCTCAAGAGTGAGGAGACCCCACCGCCTGGGCAGACGGTAACCGATAGAGGTATCAATGACCCAAAACTGATCGGCATCGGGTGTAACAATCGGAATCGGACCGGCTCCAAAACTTACGAAATTGCCCTTTTGATTCACATAGGTTGCTTTTAGCCGCACCTTAAATCCTGAGGGATGGAAAAAGCTGACCCCTAAGGGGAGCCGATGGGTCCTGAGCTCGGTTATTAATTCCGGGCCTGTCGCGTCAAGTGGCCTTTCAAAACGTTCATATTGATATTCTGTACTGACTGCCAGCCAAACCTGGGGTGTCCAGTAGAGATAGGAACGACCCAGATGCTCTTCCCAATTAGCCTCCTGGATTTGCCGGATTGGCCCCATTATCTTTTCAAAGGGGACGTTCAAGTCTCGTTTGGAAAACTCCGCACCGGCATAGATCTGCGCAGGGAGCTTTTGATCAACGGCGATACCGTAGCGCCAGGACTCTGTGCCAGGACCATCGTCAAAAAACTGATTGAAACCGGCTACTTGGGTCGGTTCAAGGGTTTGGTTCAGAATCAGGGATTTTTTCAAAACCCTAAATACGGCCGCGCGAAGGGTGGTCGTAGGAAGTGGATTCCAGGTTAACCCCAGTTTGGGGTTGAATTGGTTGCGATCCACCGGCACACCTTCAAAAAAGTCCCCACTTCCCCCAAGAGTCCAGATCATGTTTTTCGGATAATCGATCTGTGAATATACATAAGGGTTGGTGTGATGAAGGAGGTTTTCCTGGGTATCTGAAAAAAAGGGAAGGAAATTTACGACGGTTCTCAAATCCGAGTTGAAATATCCTATACCACTGATCAGGTTAAATCGTTCGAAGCGAAACAGATGCTGGATTTCAGCCATATAATCGTTACTTTTTAGAGTTTCCTCAAAGGTAGAAGTGCTATCCAACGTAAAATCGACATCTTCAGTCCTATTCTGATAAATAATGTAGGCAAGGAGATCAGAACGGGAGGTAAAAGCTTGATGGAAACCCAGCCGAATAGATTCCGGCTGTACTTTTTGTCTAAGCGTAGGATTAAAGTTATTGGGATCGAATCTAAGTCCGAGATCCCCTTTTTCAGTCTCTCTATATCTGAGTTCAGCCTGGATACTCGCTTCGGGAGAGAGGCGTAGTTGGGTAAATACATTGTAGATGTCCTGATTCTGGTCGTTATTTTCTCGAAATCCCTCTGTCTCGTAGTGGAATTGGCCGATACTATACGAGAGTCTCCCCTGTACTGCTGAATGGATTATCTCGTTGCCGAAGGTATTATTCTCACCGGCAATTCCATGGATTTGCAACGCAAACCGGTTCCGGTTAAAAAGCGGATTGAACTCATTAAATGAAAGCTCGGTTGGACCTGCTCCACTCAAAATGAAGAGGTTAGTTTCTGCCAGCTCGGGCTGAATCGGCGTAATGTTAAGGGGTTGAAGGAGTTGAGATTGGAGAAGTTCACTCACTCTGGCAATCTCATGGCGGGGTAAAGCCGCATAGGAATCGGCCAGGAGTCGATGGGCCGAGTAGTTAGCGGGGTCGGTATTCACCGATCTCCAACCTTCTACCAAGGCTAATTGCTCGAATCCGAGATCGTGGTAAATTCGAGAGAGACCAGCGCTCCGGGCGGCCAGATCTTCTTCCAATAAGAGTCGGGATCGATAGACGGCCCGATTGTTGTTCAACTCCAGGGATCTTTCCAAATCTCGCAACGCCTCCACAGGTCGATTCATGGTCTGTTTTCGAATCGCATCATAAAACCAAGGTGTTGGATCTTGAGGGTCCAGTTCTTTGGCAGTTGCCAGCTCTTTCCCGGCCGGCTTATCCCGCTTCTCTTCATAATAGGCTTTACCCAAATAGCTGCGAATCAATGAGGTGTTCGGGTCCAGACTCGCCGCAATCTCGAGTTCTCTCCGACCCTTTTTCAGATCCCCGTCCCGTAGGATCGTCAACCCCAAACCTAAGTGGGGTAGAGGATCGGCCTGATCCAATTGGATGGCTTCCTCAAAAGCCTTCCTGGCTTCCCGGATCTTGATTTGATCCAGGTAAGCAAATCCCAAAACCGTTTGAGTACGGGCCAATTTCGGATTCAACTTTACCGCTTTCTTTGCCGTCTCCACAGCTTTACCCAGATTCCCCACCGATAACCACATCTCTGATAACCGAGCCCGCACTAAACTGTTTTCGGGATTCCGCTTCACTGCCTCCCGCAGACTTGCTAAAGCTCCCTGTACCTCAAACCGGGCCTGTAAGGCATAAGAAAGTGCCAGTCGCGCAGAAGCCGATTGGGGATCTACCTCTACGGCCTTTTGGGCCAGACTTAATGCCCGATCCTTATCATTTTGAACCACGGCTATCATAGACTGAAGGGCAAAGGCAGAACTATTCCGGGGATCCAAACTTAACGCCTTCTCAATATCCCTTTGGGCTTTCTCCACCCGTCCCACCGAAAGGAGTAATGCCGCCCGATAGAGGTAAAACCGAGGATCCGAGATATCTTCCGGGGCTCCTTCCAAAACCGCAAAGGCCTGAGCCAGGTTACGCTCGTTGTAGAATTGAATGGATTGACGAACCCTGACCTGCCAATCGGCCCCTCCTGCAAAATCACCGGGACGATAATCCAGAATAGGGGGATAATACAGAGCCCACTGTACGGCATCCCTTGGACGGACGGCAATGCGTAAAACAGGAGCCTGACCTGCCAGGGCTTCGGCGGATTGGCCCTCGGTGAGGGTCAGACTTCCAAACTCATTCGCCGCTACGACCCGTCCTTCAAATACGGTGATCCGGGCCCGGTCTTCTTCGACAACCATCAAGAACTCAGTTCCCTCAATAGCAGCATTAATATAAGGAGTGGTGACTCTTAAGCCTCGGGGAACCCGGCTGATAAAGTGGATAACTCCGATGAATAAATCTAACAGGGAGGTTTCTTTGGGTTCCGGTTCCAGGAAGGTCACGACGGTATTCTCATCTAAACGGAGAAGGGTCTCATTACTCAAGAGGATGGCAGCCCGACTGTTTGCCTGGACCCGGATCCTATCTCCAGGACAGAAACTATCCCCAAATAAAACCGGCTCCCATTCGGTCTCCCCTGCCCTGAGGGCTTCTACGCTCCCCTCCACGGAAACCACGTTGGCTACAGGTGCCTCGCAGAATTCTGCAACCGCCGAATTGGGGAAGAGAAACATTGCTAATAAACCTATGAACAGAGATAGGCTTAAAAAAAGTAAGTCGAATTGGAACCTTGGATACCTGGTTATTTTTGTGCTCATAGCCACAGCCTTTCTCGCTCCCGTTGAGGAGCTCAAATAGAGGCCCGGGTATTTGAGAAAGTCCCCTTCACATCAACCGGGGAAGGTTAACCTACTGACCTTCCCCCGCTCCGCAGGGGAGAGAAGGTTGTGATCAAAGTTCCCTCCCCTGTGAAACGGAGGAGGGAGCGGATGGGGAGTACTTACCAAAGGATTAAAACGGGAAACAGGTTATTTTTTCATACGAACCGTGCCGTCCCAAGGTTCCTTGGGGGGATTCTGTTGGTATTGCTTACACAACTTTAAGTAAAAGAGTGAAGGTCCGTCGTTTTTATGGATTTTGAGGATCTCATTCAACTTTTCAATAGCCTCTTCCCAAGATTGCCTGCGGAAGGCCTCCAGGGCCATGGTGAAAATCGCACAAAGTTGATGTTGTTGCTCTCTACACGTCTCTGTACGACCCATTAATTCACAAATTCCCACGGGGTTCGACTTTCCGGGTAGCAGAAATTTACCCAGCTCCCGGATCAAGAAACCCTCCAATTGATCGGATACTTCACTGGAAATCAATATGCGGGTACCCATTTGCTTATTCAGATCCTGAAGCCTGTTGGCCGTATTGACCACATCTCCGACAGCACGGTACTCATAGTGACGGATGGCACCTATATTCCCCAACGACATCTGACCAAAATGAAGGCCAATACGGGTAGGAAGTTGTAAATTATGGGAAGATTGATTGAACCGATCCACAGCGCCGGCGATTCCAAGGGCTGCCAGGCAGGCTTGATTCTTGAGAGCACGGTCCGGTTGCGTTGCCACCCACAAGGCAAGCATGGAATCTCCTATTACATCGGATATAACTCCGCTATTTTGCAGGACCGGCTCAAACACAGCCCCATAATATTCATTCATAATCTGGCTCAATTGTTGAGGACTCACCCTTTCCGCCAGAGGGGTGTATTGTTCTGCATCGGTTGCTAAACAAACTCCGTAAACCAGTTGACCGCCTGTTTTGATATGGGCTACGTTTTTTGCCAACTGATCCACCATTTCATTGGGCAGGTAATAACCCAGGGCCTCCCGAATGTTTTGACGTTCCCGGTGAGCATCCCGATACTTCCACAGAACAGCCCCAAAGAAGGTCAGGGGAACCTGGAAAAGGAGAGGTATGACCACTGGATACCAGCTCTCCGTTGTTTTAAATTCATAATAAGTAGCCATAAGATACAGGATGCTGAGTCCTAAGACACCCATGGCTCCGAGAACAATCGGAAGTAAACGGCAAAGAATTCCCAAGGTTATTCCCCATAGAAGAATAATGACGGATTGCTCAAGAAGGGAAGGGGGCGTAATAGATTCATCTTCCAACAGGTTTGCGAAGGCGGTTGCCGCAATTTCAACGCCTGTCAGATCCAATCCATTGGGTTGGGAGAAAACGGTATGAAAATCATCTTTCAGCTCTGACCGCAGGTTTCCAGAGGATCCAATAAAGACCACTTTACCTTTTAAATCTACGAGATGAGAACTGGCAACAGATTTTTCCTCAACCTGTAGAACCTCAGGGTAAGAAACCGTCGGCATCGTACCGGAAGGGCCGTAAAAGTTCAAGTATTGGGTATCCGCGTGCTGATACATCCGGATCAGGGATTGCAGAATTCGATTCTTTCTCCCATCCTCCACCAAGACCCTGGAGATCTGGAGTTCTTTGAGCATTTCCCTTGCGACCCGTGGATTGTTTTGAAATATGGATCGCAGCGTCAAAATGAGGTTTTCAATATCAGCGGAAGTGGTAAGAACCCGTTTATCCCCGGGAAGTTTCTCGGCTTGAGCCGGATTCACCTTTTTCAACAACTGGAGAAATTCGTCGTAGACCTGTAACGCGAAGGTTTGGAACGCTACAACCGGCAAAGTAGGCATATCCCCTGCACCCGCCTTGAACATCCAATACTGATTCAGCCGGGCAGGCACCTTGGGCAAAGGAAAAGGAGCTATGGCCAGAGCAGATTGGGCAAGAGGAGGAATCGGCAGGACCCATCTCTCAATATTCAAACCTACAGTCGACAAGCCTTTCTTATCCGGCAAGGAGACGATTTCTCCATCCAGGTATTTAAAGAGGATGACATTACCGGCTTTATGGATTGCATCTGCAAACAGAGCATCTTCACTGGGGGAACCGGGTTCATCAAAAATCAGGTCGAAGACAATAATGGCAGCCCCTTGTTTTACCAGGCTCTCTGTAAGGCGAGCGTAGAGAGAGCGTGGCCATTTCTTGGGATTATGGGATAATTTGAGATGAGTTGCAGAGGCCTTATCTATATTGACGATCAGGACTTCAGGCGGAGGTGGCCGGGCCCCTCTAAGTCGGAACAGTAGATTCAGACCCAGGTTTTCCTCAAGGATAAACCCAATAGGGGATAAACCAATTACAAGCCCTGATATTCCTACCAGGAAACCCAGGATAATCGCTTTGGACCCAGGAAGGGGAAGAGGATTCTTACCTCTCCAGTTTCTCATTTTTTGTGCCAAATGTGAAGAATCTGGATTTGTTTCTTTAGGAAGGTCTACAGGGTTTTCCCTTTTTCTGAACCGGAAGAGGTCTACCGGCGTATTATCCCCCTGAGGTAGAGGGGGATCTCTCTGCCGGAGGAGCCATTTTTTCAGAAAAGTTTGAGATTTATTAAAACAAATCTTCATGGTCCGAGACTTTCCTCCACGGAGGGAGAACTTAAGGTTTACTCTATCGATTTTTCCACGGAGATCCTTAATTTTCCAGAATCAAATTCCTCATTTCTAGCTTATCTTTGTTCTCTCATCTAGACACTTAAAAGTGAGCAAGTCAAGAAAAATTATTAAAAAATTTCCATTTGAATTCCGCCTTGCCGGACAAATTTTGTTTGACAAGAGAGATCTTTGAATATAACTCTATAGCTAATCCAACGATATTTTTTAAGGAACGTTGCAGTCAAAGTCCCTCCCCTGTGAAGCGGGAGGGTTGGGGCCTGAAGAACGCAGGTTTTTTCTAACCTGATCCCCTAACCCCCTTCCCGTGTCCGGAAAGGGGAACTCGGGGATGACCTGGGTTCCAATTTTCTCCTTCCCTCGTAGGGAAGGGGGGTCGGAGGCCTACACGCCAGGATAAGAAGGTTAGCCCCAGAGGGGGCTACCAACCATGCGCCCCCTGATGGGGCTTTTTATCCTTGTCCTGGTCCTTATGGGAGTTGGAGGGGTTAGATCCAAAAAAGGTACCCTTGAAAGGAGGGCCAGAGGGGAGGGGTACTTTAAGGATAAATCAGCGATTCTAAACTTAATTTGGTTATAAGATAAAGGGGGGAAACAAAAAATGGAAACTCCATGGACCCGAAGACAATTTTTAGCAGGGATGGGGATTGCAGCCACTGCCATTCAAACCTTCGATACCTTGGATCCTTCACGGGTGTTTGCCGAAGAAGAAACCAAAGGATTGTTTGAATTAAAGCAGGTAGCCGAAGGGGTATACGCAGGGATTGCGGCTTTTCAATATAAAGTTAATTGTAACGCGGCCGTAATTGTGAATGAAGATGGAGTCATTGTAGTGGATTCCCATTCTAAGCCCTCGGCGGCTCGATCTCTTCTGAAGGAGATCCAGGGAATCACCAACAAACCGATTCGTAAGTTGATCAACACCCATTTTCACTGGGATCACTGGCAGGGAAATGAAGTGTATGCGGCGGCTTTTCCAGATACGGAAATTGTGACTTCTCATATTACCCGAGATAATATGATCAGGCCCGGGGCAGGGGTGGGAGGTATTTCCTACATAGAAAAACAAATTCAAGAAATTGTCCCCCAAGAAATCGAAAAACTGAAGGAGGATCTTCGTAGGGCTACCGACCCTGAGGTAAAAGCCAGCATAGAATCCAACCTGCAACAGGCCGAAGCGTATCTGAAAGAACTTAAAGAACTGAAGCCGACCTTACCCACTGCAAGTTTTGGAAATTCCATCACCCTTTATGAAAAAGGGCGAGAAATTCGACTCCTTTATCTGGGTCGGGCCCATACCTCCGGAGATGTATTTATTTATTTACCTCAGGAAAAAGTCCTGATAACGGGAGACAGTGTTATCGACTGGATGCCCTTTCTCAACGACAGCTATCCGGAGGAATGGATACAGACTTTAAATGAAGTAGAGAAATTAGACTTCACCCACATGATCGTGGGACATGGAGAAGTAGCTCCCAAAGATCATCTAAAATTCTTTCGAGGTTATTTAACCGATCTCATTGCAGCGGTAAAGAAGGCTGCCGCAGAAGGAGCGACCCTGGATGAAATGAAGAAAGCCGTGGCGGATCAATTGGCCCCTCAGTATGAGAAACCCATGTCCAAGTACCCTCGGGGCCAGTACCGGGAACGTATCGATGGTAACATTGAAATGGTTTATAATAAAGTAATCAAAAAGGCAGAACTCCCGGATAGAGAAGAAAGGCAAAGGGCTGCTTATCTTGGCGATCCTTCCGGGACCACATGTTAATTTTTATTAACCCTAACCCTTCCCCACTTCGTAAGGAAGGGGAACTTAACCACAACGTTTCTTCCCCTGCCGGAGAAGGGGAAGGATTGGGAAAGGGGGTCTTTTAACCCCCCGCTGTGGGAGAGGGGCTTAAGGGTCATACGCATCAAGCTAAGAAGAGGAAAACCTTATTTTTAGCCTGAACACCTCCCTTCCCCCTCCAGAGGGAATTTGGCGGGTAACCTTCTAAATCCACCTTTGGGGAAGGCAAGGGGGAGGCCTGGACCCCACATCTAATCCTTACCTTGATGCGTATGGGATGAGAATGAACCATGCTTAAAGGAAAGGTGGCTCTGGTTACAGGAGGGGCTCGACGAATCGGTAGGCAGATCGCCTTAAGGCTTGCAGAAGAAGGTATCGATGTGGTTGTCAATTACCGAAGGAGCCGGGAAGAAGCGTTAGAAACAGTTCGAGCCATCACAGAAAGAGGAGCTCGGGGCCTTGCTCTTCAAGCAGATTTGGTCAAACTGGCAGATTGTGATTCTCTCATTCAAAAGGCTGTGGCAGAATTTGGACAAATCGATATTCTGGTGAATAATGCTTCCGAGTTCCCTAAAACGCCCTTTGAAGGGCTTTTCTTGAATCGTGAGTTCTATGAAGGGATTTTTGATCAGTTGGTTGCAATCCATATGAGGGCTCCTTTCTATCTGGCCGGGAAGATAGGAATGGACATGAAACAGAGGGGATGGGGTCGGATTATTAACATTACAGATCGATGTACCATTAAAGGGACGGCTTATAAAGATTATGGACCCTATTTGATAACCAAATATGGACTCTACGGTATCACCCAGGTTCTTGCCGAAGAGCTTGCACCCGAGGTTTTAGTCAACGCCGTTGCGCCTGCACTGGTTATAGCTCCCGAGGATTTTTCTCCCGAAGAAATCCAGCAGATTCGGGAGAAACTTCCCTTAAAACAGGAAGTGACTCCCGAAGAAATCGCAGAAGAAGTAGTTCATCTGGTTAAGTCTAAAGGAAAGACCGGGAGTACAATTCTTATAGATGCCGGTGCGGGGGTTCGGACGTTTTAGTCAAAGGGATGTGGTAGCTTAACCGTCCCCGGTTGAAGTATAAAGGAGGAAAGATACGTTTTATCCCTTATCTTCCACAGAATTATGTATAGAGTAGTTCAACAAATTCATTTTATCTACGGTCATCGACTTCTCAATTACAAGGGTAAATGTGCACAGGTACATGGACATAATGGGCTTGTGGAAATAGAACTGCGCTCCAATAAACTGGATTCCCTGGGAATGGTGTACGATTTTGATGATATTGAGAGAACGATGAAAACCTGGATCTACGAGACTCTTGATCATAAAATGTTATTAAACAAAAAAGACCCTCTGGTAGAAGTATTCAAAGGTCGGGGAGAGCCGGTGTACCTCTTTGAGGATAATCCGACCGCAGAAGTTATTGCCCGAGAAATTTTTATCCAGGCCAAGACCCAGGGACTTCCGGTGTTTGAAGTTCGGGTCTGGGAAACCCCTGGCTCTCTGGCTGCTTATAATGAAGAGAATTAACCTGTCCACTGCCCGTTGATCCTCCCTGCCCCTTTCTCGCTCCCTCCCCGCATGCGGGGAGGGTAGGGGTGGGGCGGGTAACTGATAAAAATGAAGATTGCAGTTTTATCCAGCGGCGGGATCGATAGCACGGTTTTGGGTTTCAAACTTGCCAAAGAAGGAAATGAGGTTTACTTTGTCTTTGTTAAAGCGGGTCATCCCTGGGAAGAAGCAGAGCTTATCGCGCTAAGAAAGATCTTAAAGGTAATCCGGGGGCAGTTTCCTGAGGATAGTTATCGGGTTCGGGGTCCCAAAGTGCTCTCCTTACCCATGACGGATGTTTATAACCCCAAAGATTGGAGCTTAAGTGGCCAAAACGTTCCGGGCTATCATGCACCCGATGCAGCCGTTGAGATTACAGGTCGAAATATTGTTTTACTTTCCAAGACGGCCATTTATTGTACCCTGGAAGGAATTCAAACGATTGCTCTGGGTTCACTGGCAGGAAACCCTTTTCCAGACGCAACTCCGGAGTTTTTTAAGCTGGGATCTACCTGGTTGAGCATGGGATTAAGAAAAAAGATAGAGATTCTTACTCCCTTCCGTGAACTTTCAAAAACCCAGGTTATCCAAATAGGAATGGAGTTGGGACTGCCTTTGGAACTGACGTTAACCTGCAATAATCCCCAACCGGTTTCCCCGGGTGAGTGGATTCATTGTGGTAATTGCAACAAATGTGCCGAACGAATTCGTGGGTTTAAGACGGCGGGAGTTGAAGATAAAACGCAATACCGGCTCATCCCTAACCTCTAGGATGAAGTAGGGATAACCGGCCGGTTATCCCTACTCTGTTACCCGGGAGCGCGGGCGTTTCGCCACCTCACCCCCCCATTAACCGGGAATATTTAGTAATTAACGATTGACAACAGACCGTTATCACATATTAATTGAATTATCAACTTAATTCATCGCATTGTTTATTTTGATAGAGGTTATTTTGATGGAGGTGAGTTTCTATGAAAATGTTTATAGGAGGTAAATGGATTGATAAATCTGAAAAGATTGAAGTACGCAATCCCTATGATAATTCCCTCATAGATACGGTTCCCAAAGGGGACCATACGGATGTAGACAAAGCTCTTCAGACAGCGGTTCAGGGGGCTAAGGTAATGGCCCGCATGCCTGGATATGACCGTTATCGTATCCTTCGTAAGGCTGCTGATATGCTTGAGGCCAGAGCGGAAGAGTTTGCCCAGGTAATCAGTAAAGAGGAAGGAAAGATTATCGGTGAAGCCCGTTTTGAGGTGAGTCGGGCGGTCCAGACACTAACACTTTCGGCTGAGGAAGCCAAGCGGATCCATGGGGAGACGGTTCCCATAGATGGAGCGCCAGGTGGGGCCGGAAAACTGGCTTTCACACTTCGGGTTCCCTGTGGGGTGGTAGCTGCCATTACCCCCTTTAACTTTCCCTTAAATCTGGTTTGCCATAAAGTGGGTCCGGCGTTGGCGGCGGGTAATGCCGTGGTTATCAAACCGGCTACCGATACCCCGTTATCGGCCCTTAAACTGACAGAACTCTTGCTGGAAGCCGGAATTCCTGAAGAAGGCATTGCTTGTCTCACAGGACCTGGAGGAGAAATCGGGGATACCCTCTGCGCAGATCGCAGGGTTCGTAAAATCACCTTTACCGGAAGCCGTGACGTAGGGGAACGGATCTGTCATATGGCCGGAATCAAAAAGGTAACCATGGAACTGGGCAGTAACTCTCCGGTCATCATTATGCCCGATGCAGATCTGGAAAGGGTTGCAGCGGCAGTGGTAGCTACCGGCTATTCCAATGCCGGGCAGGTCTGTATTTCGACGCAACGGGTTCTAACCAGTAAGAAGGTCTATGGAGATTTTTTGGAGGTTCTCAAGCCTCAAGTTGAAGCCTTAACCACCGGAGATCAATTAAAAGAAACTACAAAGGTCGGCCCTATGGTCCGGGAGCAAGATGCCATCCGGGTTGAGAAATGGATCAATGAGGCTATCGAAGGAGGGGCCCGTCTCATCACCGGTGGAAAACGGAGTGGTGCCATCTATGCACCAACTGTGGTAGCCGATGCGAAGCCGGATATGAAAGTTTATAGTGATGAAATTTTTGGACCGGCCGTTGTGGTCAATAAGTTCGAAGATATTGACGAGGCGATTGCAATGGCCAACGACTCTATTTACGGCTTATCGGCAGGAATTTTCACCGAAAATCTGGAGTGGGCTATGAAGTTTGCCCGGGAGGTTCAGTCCGGTAATTTGATGATCAACTGGGGACCCCAGTGGCGTGCCGACTTGATGCCCTATGGAGGCCTTAAAGAAAGTGGGTTCGGTAAAGAAGGACCTAGATACGCCGTCGAAGAAATGACCGAGCTCAAACTGGTCTGTTTTCATCTAAAGAGCTAAGCCTGATTTGTAATTACATGAGTAAAGTACTGCTGTGAGCTCTTCAATATCTCCAGGGGCGTCCTGTTTAACATGGCGCCCCACTGGAGCTCGATTGATCCCATTTTTAAATCCGCAAAACCTTATCCCGACCCTTAAGGAAGGTCGAGGAAGGTAGGAAGCAGTTGGGAAGAGTAAGCTTCTCAGCCAACCGCACCGAGAGATAATACCAGATCGGTATTGAAAGAGAGTTTAAAGGATAGGGATCGCCTTATAGGTATCAAGCTAAGAAAGGGAAAAGCCTTAAATTCTTGGCTTGATGCCTATGAGGGCGACCCTACGGGCTTTCAAGCAGGCAACCCCTCCCTTCTCTCCCTAACCCCTATCGACGGGGGGAGAATGGAGAGGGGAGCTTAGAAAGGTATCTTTTTTATTGACCTTAGCACGGGTGACCGGCCGGTCACCCCTACCGTCCCTCTTCCCGCGTCGGGAAGGGAGGGCCGGTCGTCGTCAGACCTCTGGGTTCTCCCCTTCCCTTGCAGGGCTACGTATTCCCCCATCTTTTGGAGGCCTCTGAGAAAAAAGATTTTCAAGTAATCTGTTGAGGGGATCGGAAAGAGGGTTAGACAATGTGAGAAAGTAAAGGCAAAAAAGCCAGTTCCAATCGCTTTTCCGATTCTCCCTGTATGGGCAACCGGCCGTTTGTCCCTACGTTTTACTCTACAGATCGAGCTTTCCCAGACTTATAGGTCCTGCGTGGCCCTGGGAGGGTAGGGGTGACCGGCCGGTCACCCCTACTAGGGATCTGAGCAATCCCAGCTCCTTTCCCGTGTCGGGAAGGGGAATAGGGAGTTAGGTGAGAAAAACCTAAATTATGGCCCCTGGTATGCAAATCATTCAATTTATCAAAAGATATAAAGATATTTTTTTGGCCGTCCTGCTCATCTTAAATTTGATAGCCTGGGGAGTGGATCATTGGGTCGGAAGATCCCTGTCAGCTCAAAATATCGAGGGTCCTCCAGGAGCTCTGGCTCCTGGATTGAGAATCGGTTATGAACGCAGGGAGTATAAGGTGGGAGGGATCTATATTCTTAAGTATGTCGGAAAGCAAGAGGATGGAGCCCATTTATTCGTTATCAGTAGAGATTAATAATGAGAGATTAATAATGCCGGTGGGAATCTCTACATTTATCGTCCCCTGAAAATTACCCCAATTCTTTGGAATAAGCCTGATCCAGAAGTTCCACAATATGGACTACATCCAGTTTCAATCCGGCCCGCTTAGCTCCCCAACGTAACTGCAGGATACAGCCTGGATTAGCCGTTGCTAGAAGATCGGCGCCGGTAGCTTTTACATGGGCCATCTTTCGGTCCAGTAATCTCATGGAAAGCTCCGGATGGGTAACATTATAGATACCGGCACTTCCACAACACCAATCAGATTCCTTAAGTTCTACCACCTCAAGACCCGGAATAGATTTCAGAATCTCACGGGGTTGGAATTTAATACCCTGACCGTGGATTAAGTGACAGGGGTCATCATAGGTAACCTTTCGGTAGACTGCCCCTTGAGGTTTAATGAAGTCTATTTCGACTAAAAATTCCGAAATATCCTTTACCTTTTGACTGAAGGCAGAGGCTTTTTGGGCATATTGGGAATCGTCCTTTAAAAGTTCACCGTACTCCTTTAAAGCCGACCCGCACCCTGCCGAATTTACCAGAAGGACATCTAACTGAAGTTTTTCGAAGATATCGATGTTATATCGAGCCATTTGTCTGGCTATATCGGTTTCACCGTTGTGCAGGTGAAGGGCCCCACAGCATTTTTGAAAGCGGGGCGTAATAACCTCACAACCATTTCGGGCGAGTACACGGACCGTCGCCAGATTAATGGGGGTGAATACCAGATTCATCACACACCCGGATAAAAATCCAACCCGATATTGTTTTTTACCTCCCAGGGGGGGGGTGACCTCTTTTAAAGACTCCCGTAAGGCTTTGGGTTGAATGGGAGGCAGCATCTGTTCTGTTTCTTCCAGAGATTCTGAGATAGAACGGAGTAGCCCGGTTTTACGGACAAGCCACTGAAGACCCGAAACCTGATATAACCTCAAAAACCCGGCGAGTAATTGAAGCCTTTTAGGGTAAGGAAAAATATGTTTAAAGACCATATCCCGAACTGTTCGGTCCCAGAAGGGTCGCTCTAAATTTTTTTCAATGGCTTCCCGGGCAGGTTCCATGATCCGATGGAACCTGACACCGGAAGGACAGGCCGTCTCGCAGGCCAGACATTCCAGACAAAGATAAAGATGTTCTGCAAACCGGGGGGTGATTTTCAGTTTTCCATCAAAATACTCTTTGGCTAAAGCGATACGACCCCTCGGCGAAGCCATCTCGGTCCCAATCTCCCGGTAGGTCGGGCAATAAGGGAGACAGAGGCCGCATCCTACACACTTTATAATCTCTTCATGAATGGAATCTTCTTGGAAGAGTACGGGTGACCGGCCGGTCACCCCTACTACATTTTTTAAAAGATCTTCAATAGGCATAATCTCTTCTGAATGGCAGATGCAGAATTATAATCCCTATCTAAATCTCATCGTACCTTTATAATTATAATTCCGCAACTTATATCCCCTCTATAAATCGCCCTGGATTTAAAATCCCATGAGGATCAAACTGTTCTTTTAACAATTTCATGATCTTCCAACTATCCCCGACAGGGCCCCAGACGTCCACTTTCTTTTTAAGATCGGTGGGAGCCGCTTCAACTACCAGACTCCCTTCGAATTGAATAGACAGGTTGCGTATTTCTTTAATAAGATACGAGAAAATAGATATTCTATCTACTCCGGTGGGAACAGCCTCCAACCCAAGATAAATATAAACGATTCCACTCCCGGCATGGGAGAACATTACCGGGTCAAGGTTTTGGCTATTTCCTATTTTCTTCACCGCTTGGAAAAAATCTTCCACCTTTGAAGCCGGAAGGCTTGCCTTGCAACAAAGGGTATTGGAAGCGTCTGCCGAAAAGGTTTGGGGATGATTTTGAATCTTCTCCCAGAATTTACCATGGAGATCTCCATCCAGGACTTCGGCTCCCGTGGCCCCCTTTTGTTGTCCCCACTCCCGAATTTGGATAATCTGCCGTTCTACGTTCTCAGACAATCCTTCTAACTTAGCGGCAAAAGTAACCCCTGAAGCAGCAACACCAGGATCCGTCTCCAATGAAAGGCTACCGACCTGTCCCGGATTGATCGAAGGATCAGTACGATTCATTCTTTGCCAGGCCTTGGAGTCCAGGATTTCCAATGCTGTGGGTAACAGTTCAGAGGTTGAGATTTGAAGAACCAACCGGGCTGCTTCAGATAGAGAAGAAAATCGGAGGAGAAGGGTTTTACTCACCTCGGGAAGAGGTCTGAGTTTAAGACTCAGCTCGGTAATAATCCCTAAAGTCCCTAAAGATCCTGTATAAAGCTTATTCATATCATAACCAGAGACGTTTTTGACGACTTTTCCACCGGCCCGGGCGATAACACCACCTGGATGAACAACCCGAATCCCAACCACCAGGTCCCGTACAGAACCGTGGAAAAACCGGCCGGGCCCGTTGGAATTCGTAGCTACAATCCCTCCTAAGGTAGCTTCAGAAGAAAACGGAGGATCCAGGGGAAAACATTGATTTTTTTCTTTTAAGCGCCCTTGTAAATGGGTTAAAAGTATTCCAGCTTCTACAGTTGCCGTAAGGTCATCGGGCTCATACTCCAGGATCTTATTTAGTTTCTTCAGGACCAGAACCATATCGACTTGTTTGGGAATATTGCCAAGGCTCATTTTGGTTCCGCTTCCACGGGGAATCACCACCAGCCTTTCCTGATCCGCCAGCTTCATTAAAGCCGAGACTTGTTCTACATTTTCCGGAAAAACGACCAATTTAGGGACCATTCCATCTACTGCATAGGATTGCAGGGCTTCTGTTAAGCAATTGGATTCTCCTACGATTTCCGCAACCTGTTTAAAAATCATGGGATAGAGAATAAAAATCCTCCTTATCCGGCTCCGGTGGAAGTGATTTCTCTCAACAGATCACTCCTCAGGAAGCCTGGAAATCTGGGATTCTAGGATTTCTACACACCGTTGACCGAGATCTTTTCAAGATCCTTCTTTCGACAAGAAACCTCCTCTCGGCGGGATGTTTCCTGGCAGTACACTCCTGGGGAGTTGTTTAAAACCTCAGGTCCACACCCTGGAATTGAGCAGGGATAACCGGCCGGTTATCCCTACTACCGGGGTCGTTGCGTCACTTCTAAGCATCGGCCAGGGGTTGGGAAGATTTTTCCTGGATTGCAGAGATCTTCGGGATTAAACACGGCCTTGACTTTCTTCATGGCATTGAGATCTGCTTCATTGAAGATCAGCGGCATGAGTTCATTTTTCTCCAATCCGATCCCATGCTCCCCACTCAGGGTGCCTCCGGCCTGGATACAACATTTTAGAATCTCATCCCCGGCACGAAGGGCCCTTTCTACCTGATCCCGATCACTCATATCCATAGGAACCAGGGGGTGTAAATTCCCGTCTCCTGCGTGGAAGACGTTGGCCACTCGCACCTGGTATTTTTCGGCAATTTGATAAATCTCAGAGAGTACTGCCACCAGTTTATTACGAGGTACAACACAATCATGGAGGTAATACTTATTACAGATCCGTCCGATGGCTCCAGCCGCACATTTACGACCCTTCCAGAGCTGCATACGTTCCTGCTCATTCTGCGCCACCTTGACTTCAATGGCTTTATGGCTTTGACAAATTTCTACAATCTTCTTGGCCAATCGATCCATGCCATCCTTAAGACCTTCCAGCTCTATCAACAAAACAGCTGCGGCTTCTACAGGATAACCGGCGTGGGCAAAGGCTTCTACCGCTTCAATGGCAGGTTTATCCATCATTTCCAAGGCAGCCGGAATGGTTCCACTGGCAATGATGGCAGAAACGGTCTTGGCAGCATCTAACATATTTGAAAAGCTTGCCAAAAGGGTTTTAACAGCTTCTGGTCGATGCTCGATCCGAACAACGATTTCGGTAACAATTCCTAAAGTTCCTTCAGAGCCTACCAACAAGCCTGTTAAATCATATCCCGGATAATCCAGGGCCTTTCCGCCGGTATGAATGATCTCACCGTTGGGTAAAACCACAGTCAGACCTAAAACATGGTTGGTCGTGACCCCATAAGCCAGGCAGTGGGGACCCCCTGCATTTTCGGCTACGTTCCCACCTATGGTACAGGATTGCTGGCTGGCCGGATCAGGAATATAGTGAAATCCTTTATCTTTTATCGCATGGCTCAGATCTAAATTAATCACTCCTGGCTGAACCCGGGCCCTTCGGTTTTCGAAATCCACCTCTAAAATTTTATTCATGCGGGAGAGGGCAACTACCATCCCTCCTTTAACAGGGATCGCACCTCCGCTGATCCCCGTACCCGCTCCACGGGCTACAAAGGGTACTTTTTCTCGACTGGCAACCTTTAAAATCTCAGAAACCTGTTCGGTGGTGGTAGGAAAAACGACAAAGTCCGGCATGGCCCTACTCAGATAAGCATCATACTGGTAGGTAACCAGGTCTTCTGGCTCATGAAAAACATTTTCTACCCCTACAATTTGCGCCAGTTCCTCAATAAGGTTCTTCTTGTCCATTCTACGATCTCGAAGCTTGAGACTCGGGATTTAGGATCGGCTTCCAGTCTCCAGTCCCCAGCTCTTCAACTGAATAAGTTTAAGAAACCCTTCTTATAATAAATCTACTCCCCCAAACAGTAGATTTTCATCTGGATCTTTAAATTTGTCTATCTTCTTCAAGACCCCTCTTAAAAATAAGAAATACTCTACAGATATCCGAGTTGAAGATTCTTTAATTTTAGACGGACCTGCTCATACTCCTCTTCCAGTTGTCTGATAAGGGAACTTATTTCAGATAAATCTCTGCTCTGACCTTTTATCTCAATTTTTTTACACAGAGCGGCCAGGGAAGGAATGCCTAAGTTTAAACTGGATCCTGTGAGTTTATGGGCGATTTTGATAATATTTGCCGTATCTCCCTGTTGGGCGAATTTCCTGAGTTCCCCGATCAATTGAGGAGTTTGTTCCAAAAATAAATCTACCATCTCGGACAAAAGATGTTTATCAATGGTCTTTAATTCGGCGATTTGAGAGGGATTAATTTGAATCCTGGAAGATAACTCCAGATTTGGTCCCTTAGTCCTTGCCCTACAGATTTGTCCCCATCGCTCCAGAGTCCTTTGAATTTCCTCGCTTGTGACAGGCTTGGCCAGATAATCATCCATCCCCGCTTCTAGGCATCTTTCCTGATCTCCCTTCATAACATTGGCGGTCATAGCAACGATGACAGGTCTTTTATCTTCAGGCCAATCCCGGACAATCTGACGGGTCGTTTCCAGGCCGTCCATTTCCGGCATTTGCACATCCATAAAAATGAGATCGTAAGGTTGTTTCTTGAGGGCACTTAACACTTCCAGACCGTGATTGGCAACATCGACCCTATAACCCATCTGTTCAAGAATCCAGAGAACCAGTTTTCTATTGATAACGTTGTCTTCCGCTACCAATATTTTTAAAGGTAAACGTTCTGCCAACTTTCGATCCATTCTGGGTTTGACTTCCAGGTCCACGGATGCCTTCTCTTTATGAGAAAATAAGGTTATTAAAACATCGAAGAGCCGGGAGGGTTTGATGGGTTTTAGAATATATGTGGAGAATATTTCTTTAAAGACCCGATCATCCAGTCTATTTACACTGAGTAAGACCAGGGGAAAGGACTTTGTAGGGCAGGCTTTACGAACTTCACGTCCCAATGCAATCCCATCCATTTCCGGCATCTGCTTATCTATCAGGATCAGATCGAAGGGATTTTTCTCTTTTACAATCCAGTTCAAAGCTTCCCAAGGTGAGGGAGTGGTTCGGGGTAACATACCCCAATATTGGCACTGGGAAGCTAAAATAAGGAGATGCCGGGGATTATCATCAACAATAAGAACCCGCTTGTGATGTAATTCAGGAATATTACTATTTAAATAGGCTTTTGGAGTGGAAGGGACAGCCACGGTTTTGACGGTAAAAAAGAAGGTAGATCCTTTCCCTTCAATACTCTCCACCCCCATTTTCCCACCCATGAGCTGAACCAATTTTGAGCAAATAGCAAGCCCTAAACCGGTTCCTCCGTATTTGCGGGTTGTGGAGGTATCCACTTGAGAGAAGGATTTGAATAAGCGATCCATTTTGTCGGCGGGAATTCCGACGCCTGTATCCTTAATCGAAAACAGAAGTTCTAGGGGGAGAGCAGAGGAATCAGATGCTGGAGGCCCGGAGCCGGAATCCGTTTCGACTTTCAGTTCCCGACTTCTGACTTCTACATATACTTCCCCCTTATCCGTAAACTTTATGGCATTACCAATAAGGTTGACCAGGATTTGTTTCAAGCGGGTGATGTCTCCCATGATGGCCGGAGGTACCTGGGGATCCACAAAATAGAGCAGTTCTATTTTCTTTTCTAAGGCCCTGGAAGTGAACAAATCGAAGATATCTTCAATACAGGTTCTTAATTCAAAAGGTCGTTCTTCCAGCTCTAATTTGCCTGATTCAATCTTGGATAAATCGAGAATATCATTAATCACACTTAACAGCATCTCACCACTAATCCGGATGGTTTCGGTATATTCTCGCTGTTCTGGAGTTAGAGGGGTTTTCATCAAGAGGCCTGTGGTCCCGATGACGCCATTCATGGGGGTTCGAATCTCATGGCTCATGCTGGCTAGAAATTCTGATTTGGCCTGTGCAGCCTGAAGAGCGGCTTCTCGGGCTGCAACCAATTCCCGCTCTAAACGCTTTCTATCGGTAATATCCCGCATAATAATCAGCCCATCCTCTTTTCCTATCGCCACCACCCGCGCTTCCAGATCCTGCACCTGGCCTTCCTTCGAAAATTGATATTCAAAGATTTGAGTCTCACCGGTTTGCAGGGCCTGTTTAATGGCGTGTAGAGCCTGTTGAGCCACTTCGGTTGGTAATACCTGAGGGAGTTTTTTACCCGGTATTTCGTCCGGGGGGAGTAACAACTCGAAATCTTTGGCGGGCTTGACATCCAGGCAGGTGCCGTCCTGGCTTACGCGAAACATCATATCGGGCATGGCATTTAATAAGGCCCGGGTGATGGTTTCACTTTTACGTAAAGCCTCCTCAGCCTGTCTGCGTGCGGCCAGTTCTTGCTGAGCAGAGGTATAAAGCCGGGCGTTGTCCAGGGCTATAGAAGCAAGCTGGGCAAATCGATTCAACAGGGTCATCTCTTCTTCTTTAAAAGTACGACCCTTCTCCAGCCAATTTAGACCGATAACCCCTACAACTTTCGATCCCGATTTGAGGGGTAATCCCACCACAGTCTGAAAACTATCATAACCCGGCCCGTTTAAACGGGCCGGCCAGTCGGGATAATTCTCTATCACCATGGGTTGACCGGTTTGCCAGACTTTTCCAGATAAGCCTTCGCCAGGTTTTAAGCTATGACCTACCAGGCCACTACAAATCCCTATCCCTACCTTCCGAACCATCTGCGTCTCCCCCGGCTCAACCAGATAAATCGAGCCATGGGAAGTACCTACCAGGGCTCCGGCACGGGTAATAATCGCTTCGAGCAGGTCTGTAAGCTCTAATCGATTGATCAGCCCCAGGGTTGTTTCATGGAGAGCAGCCAAATACTCATTCTGCTGGCGTAATTTCTCCTCCATCCGTCTGCGCTCTGCCAGTTCGGACAATAACTGCTCGTTGGTATTTTCCAGCTTCACAGTACGTTCCTCCACAGGGGTTTCTAACCCCTCCTGGATCTTGGATAATTCCCGGCTGTGAACTTCAACTTTTTGATGAAACCATTCCGATTGCCGAAGAAGTAGATAAACAAAAGATGAGATCAGAAGACTAATGACAGCTATTAAACCAACTTCTAGGATTTGATAGGACCCAATAAAACTCAGGGGGATCATACCCGTAGCGAGAACTCCAAGAAATACTACCACGGATAAAAAAATAACTTGAACCCTGGTCACGGCCTAATCTCCCTTATTCCTGGCTCATCTGTAAATAAGATAAGCATCAAAGGGTTTATCTTAAATTAAGAAAAACGTAGACTTTAGTTAAAAAACAACTCCGTTAAGATTGCCCCTGCCTTTCAGGCAGTCTTCCATCGGGTCACCGGGAATGGGTGCCAGCCACAATAAGAGTAAATATCAGAATAAGAATTATCCTTCTCTTTGTCAAACAAAAACCTTAGACAAAAGCCTCTTAAACGTATCCTACATAAATTATTGACACATAAACCGGCCCATGTTACTTAATGTTATAAACTAACTTGAGTTTTTAGGTAAAAAAATCTCCTATTATCCGGAGTAGTATAACTCTATGAAAAGCGTATATTGTATTTTGCAAGCCGGGCTTCTGTACTTTTTTTCTATCTTCTCTGTGTCACCCCTTTGGGCCCAGTCAGAAAACCCTTCAATATCCCCTTCGCGATCCTCTATAGAAAACGAACCTATCTTTCAACAGGGGATGGCTTATTTCCAAAAGGGGGATTTTCTCAAGGCCCGAGAAATTTTCCAAAAGTTTTATAACTCTTTGAAAAAAGAACCTTCTGGAGGAGATATCCTTTACTGGATTGGAATGTGCAACTTGAAACTGGGAGAGTTCGATCGAAGTCTCAAAAATTTCAACCAGCTTCTGGAGAATTATCCTGAAAATCTCCATTCTCTGGAGGCCTGGATTAATCAAGGAGATATTTATTATTTTACTAAAAAATATGATCAGGCCCTTCAGGTTTATCAACAGTTTTTGGATCGATATCCCACAAATCCTCTAAGTTTAGAAGTCACTTATCGGATGGTTTGGGTTTACTATCGAAAAGGAGATTTTCAGCGGGCTGTTCAGTTAGCCGAATCAGTAGAAGAAAAACGTAATCCGATTCCCTCTCAAGCTCAAGAACTTTATCGAAAGGGTAAGGAGCTTCTTTTAGCCGGTGAATTCCAGGGAGCCTTGAAGGCATTTTCCGAGCTTTTAAAAAATTATCTCAACAGCCCCTTAACCGAAGAGGCCCTTTATTTTACAGGCCAGACTTATCTCAAGCTAAACGAGCCGGATAAAGCCATAGAAACCCTGACACAGCTTATCGAGAAATATCCAAACGGTTATTATAGTCGTCCGGCCCAATTCCAGATGGGAGAGAGCTTCTTCCAACAGGGAAAGTACCCAGAAGCAGAAGCCGCCTATACCCAATTTATTTCAAAGGCTCCTAAAGACCCCCTGGTTGCTGAGGCCCGATATAAACTGGGAAAGGCCCTTTATCAGCAAAAAAAATATCTACAGGCTTTAAGTGAATATCAGAAAATCGTCCAATCCTCAACCCGGGATAGGCTTTCCCCCGATAATTACTTCCTGGATCAGGTCTATTATCAGATAGGACTTACCCAACAGGCTCTTCAACGTTATGAAGAGGCTATAGACACTTTTCTCAAGGTGGCTACCGATTTTCCAAAAAGTTCTCTGGCCGATGATGCGCTCTTTCAGGCCGGAAAGGGTTATATGGAAAGGGGGGCGTTTTCAAAAGCGATAGAACTCTTCCAGAAAATAGAGAAGCTTTATCCCTACAGTGAGCTTACGATCCAGGTCCAGTACCAGCTTGGAAAAGCTTTTTTTGCCCTGGAAGATTATTCGGCCGGAATCGAAGCCTTTCAAAAAATCGTAGAGAAATCTTCGAACGATGAACAGGTCTCCCAGGCTCTTTTTCAAATAGGTTGGGGAGCTTACAAATTAAAGGATTACAACCTGGCTGCCCAGAATTTCCAAAATCTCTTAGACCGATATCCCTACAGTCCCCTGGCCGAAAAAGCCCGGTACTGGAAAGGGTTAGTCTATCTACAGCGAGGAGACCCTCTGCTGGCAAGTCAAGAATTTAAGGCTTTTCTGACCCAATTTCCCGACTCGGACCTTTACATAGAGTCTTTATGGCAACTGGGAGAAGCTTACTTTCAATCTGACCAGCTTGAGGAGGCCCGGGCTACCTACGAAGAACTGATAAGGAAGTTTCCCAACAGTGGCTATGTTCCAGAGGCCCGGTATAAAATCCGGCAGAGCTATTATAAGACGGGTAATTATGAACAGGGACTAAAAACTTTAAGTGATCTTCTGGCTAAAGACCCGAGAACTCAACTTCTGGCCGAAGTTAAATTTCGTCAGGCTCAAGAAGCTCAACAACAGAAAGACTATCGTAGAGCCCAAAAAGCCTTTTCTGAGTTCATTTCGGAATTCCCGGACCATCCTCTGGTTAAAGAAGCCACCTATCAAATGGCAGAATCCCTACGCCTACAAGGAAAATATAAAGAAGCTCTGGGGATTTATCAAGAAATTATTTCCAGATTTCCCGGCTTCGAACAGGCTTCCCGTGCTCAATATGAGATCGGTAACCTTCTGTTCGATCAAAAAAAGTATGCCGAAGCCCTGGCCGGGTATCAAAAGGTTATTGCCCTTTTTGGAAATAGCCCGGTGGCTGCAGAAGCTCAGTTTAAAATCGGGGAGTGTTACAAAAATCTCAAGGATATGGATCATGCCATCGAGAGCTATAAGGCGGTCATTACCCATTATCCCGACGAACCTTCTGTAGATCCCTATCGGATCAGCATTGGTCTTTTCTTCCAGAAAACCCACGATTTTGATCTGGCTCTAAAGGCTTTCAAACAGGTCACCCAACATGCTCAAGACGAAGAACTCAAAGCGGAAGCTCAATATTGGATAGGAGATACCTTTCAGCAAATAGGAGATCTCAACCAGGCCCTGACCGAATATCACAAGGTGACCCTTCTTCATCCTGCTTCGGATCAGTGGATCGTGGCGGCCAAGTTTAAAATGGGAGAAATTTACGAAACGTTGGAAAGATGGGAGGAAGCTTTGACCCTTTATCAGCAGATGGTCAACGACTACAAGGATAAACGGGGAAGCCAGGCCGCAGAGCGGATCAAGGCCATCAGGAGAAGGAGGTAAGGAAGGGGTATGGGGGTGTGGGAGTGCGGGAGTATGGGGGTATGGAAGTGTGGGAGTGTGGGAGAAATCTTATACTTCCACCCTTCCACCCTACCATACTCCCATGCTCCCATACCCCGCTCTTAAAGCGGTATATTTCCATGCTTTTTAGGCGGGTTGGTATCCCGCTTATTTTTTAGCATTTCCAGAGCCCGGATCAGTTTGAGGCGGGTGTACTTGGGTTCGATGACCTCATCGATATATCCCCGTTCGGCGGCGACATAGGGGTTGGCGAATTTCCTTCGGTATTCTGCAACCAGTTCTGCTTTTCGGGCTACGGGATCTTTGGCCTCGGCCAGTTCCTTTCGGAAGACGATATTGACAGCAGCTTCTGGACCCATCACGGCGATCTCGGCAGTTGGATAGGCGAAGTTTTGATCGGCCCGGATATGTTTGCTAGCCATAACGCAATAGGCTCCTCCATAGGCTTTACGGGTAATTACGGTAATCTTAGGGACCGTGGCTTCGGCAAAGGCATATAGAAGTTTAGCCCCATGTTTAATAATCCCCCGATATTCCTGATCGACTCCCGGTAAGAACCCCGGAACATCCTCGAAGACCACGAGGGGAATGTTAAAGGCATCACAAAAACGGACAAATCGGGCTCCCTTAAGGGAAGCATCGATATCCAGAGTGCCCGCTAAGAAATCCGGTTGATTGGCCACAATACCTACCGAATACCCGTTTAATCGACCGAAACCTACAACCATATTTTTAGCATAATGTTCGTGAACTTCAAAGAAGTAGTGGTCGTCGACCACGGTACGAATAAGATTCTTGATATCATAGGGTTGATTGGGGTTATCTGGTACCAGGGTATTTAAGCTTTCATCGATCCGATCTGGGGGATCGTCGGTAGGTTTATAGGGCGGATCTTCCAGGTTATTTTGGGGGATAAATTCCAGGAGTTCCCGGATGAGGAGGAGGCAATCTTCATCGTTTTCTGCAGCAAAATGGGCAACTCCACTGATGGTACTGTGGGTTATGGCTCCTCCCAACTTTTCAAAGCTTACTTCTTCATGGGTTACGGCTTTAATGACTTCGGGGCCTGTGATAAACATATAGCTGGACCCCTTGACCATGACAATGAAATCGGTAATGGCCGGAGAATAAACGGCCCCTCCGGCGCAGGGTCCCATGATGGCAGAAATTTGAGGAATTACTCCTGAAGCCAGGGTATTTCGTAAGAAAATATCTGCATAGCCGGCCAGACTGACAACTCCCTCCTGAATTCGAGCCCCCCCTGAATCGTTCAGACCGATGATCGGGGCTCCGTTCTTCAAGGCCAGGTCCATAATTTTGCAAATCTTTGCGGCATAAGCCTCGCTTAGAGAACCTCCAAAGACGGTAAAATCCTGAGCAAAAATGTAAACCAACCGCCCTTTAATCGTTCCATACCCTGTAATAACCCCATCTCCAAGGATTTTTTTTTCACCTACTCCAAAATCCGTGGACCGGTGCACCACAAATTTGTCCATTTCTTGAAAGCTCCCCGGGTCCAGTAGAAAATTAACCCGCTCCCTTGCTGTAAGTTTCCCAGCTTTATGTTGCCTTTCAATACGTTCTAAACCGCCTGCTAACTCGGCTTCTTCATTTTTTCTGGCCAATTCTCTGAGTTTCTCTTCAATAGACATAATCATCTCGTAGGGGGGTGTGGGAGTATGGAAGTATGGGAGTGAGGAAGTATAAGATTTCTCCCACACTCCCACACTCCCATACTTCCATACCCCCATACTTCCATACTCCCACACTCCCATACTCCCACACTTCCGTACTCCTCACGGATACAGTCCTCGAACGCGTTTTGCTTCCACAACCCGTCCAATTCCTATCATTAAAGCAGCCATCCGCATATTCGTTTTCTCTCGATGGGATCGTTCATAAACATTTCGGAAGGCTCGGGTAAGAATTCTTCGGAGCCGATTGTTGATCTGTTTAAGGGTCCAGAAGTAATTCTGTAAATCCTGAACCCACTCAAAGTAAGAGACGATCACGCCTCCGGCGTTACAGAGAATATCCGGAAGGATCAAAACTCCTTTATCCCGCAAGATTTGGTCGGCTTCCAGGGTGCTGGGCCCGTCGGCCCCTTCTGCCAGGATCCGGCAATTAATTTTGAGGGCATTTTTTTCTGTAATTTGATTGGAAAGAGCGGCTGGAACCAGGATATCACAGGGAAGTTCGAACAGCTCTTCATGGGTGATAGGTTCAGCCTGGGAATAACCTTCCAAGAATTGATTTTGTTTTACGTAGTTAATAAGATCTTTAACATCTAGTCCCTTGGGATTGTAAAGACCTCCCTTGATGTCACTGACGGCAATAACCTTACAACCCGTTTTAGCAAGCTGTTTGGCCGTAATCGATCCAACATTTCCGAAACCCTGAATAACCGCTCTGGCTCCATTAAGATTCATTCCTAAAAGTTTCGCAGCTTCTGTAATCACATACACAACACCTCGCCCCGTAGCCTCGTATCTTCCCAGAGATCCACCAATACTGACCGGCTTTCCTGTAACCACTTCCGGAATGGCATGACCCTTTTGCTGACTGTAGGTATCCATCATCCAGGCCATAACCTGCTCATTTGTAGAGATATCCGGGGCCGGGATATCCGAATCCGGTCCGATCATACTGGTAATCTCGGCCGTATAACGCCGGGTCAGTCGTTCCAGCTCGGCCATGGATAATTGTTCTGGATTACAGCGCACCCCACCTTTGGCCCCACTGAAAGGTAAACCGATTAAGGCACACTTCCAGGTCATCAACATAGCCAGGGCCGTTATTTCTCCCAGGGTTACTGCCTGGTGATATCGAATTCCTCCTTTGGTGGGCATACTTAACGTATGCTGAACCCGGTAACCTTCAAAAATCTCAACCTGACCATTATCCATTTTAACCGGAAAGGTTACAATTAAAGACCGCTGGGGATATCGAAGCCGTTCAACAATCCCAGGATCCAGCTTCATCCGCTCTACGGCCTTGTTAAACTGGCGAACGACCATTTGATAGAGGGGACTTTCCCATTCTGTTTTCTCTCCGACCATTTTTAAACCCAAAGCCTAAAATGCAAAACGTACTATGTTTTGCACTTTTTAGCTTGAAACCTAAATCCCATGATTCTTAAAAAGAAAAGTTTTTATAATTTTCGATTATAAAGAAATCCCTCAACGGATTCATCAAGCCTTTCAGGCAGAAGGGTAAACTTGCAGACTAATCTGCGTTTGATATGAGGCCCGTATCCGTTTACACAAAACACGAATAATTCCATGAACCACCTCAATATGATCGGCCATTAATATATAAAGGGCATCCTGATCAAGGCGGAAAAGGCGGGTAACTTCTGTAGTGGTAGCAGAAGCCGAACGGGGTTCGGGATCTAAGACGGCCATTTCGCCAAAAATTTCTCGCTCTCCGGCATAAGCCAGGGTTTGTTCCCCATCGTGGATACGTACCCGACCATCTATAACAATATACATGCAACTTCCCATATCTCCCTTTTCAAAAATGGTTTCCCCTGCCCCTAACTCCACCTCTTCAAGGAGGGAGGCTATCTCGGTCAGGATTTCTTCCGAAGTCTCAGAAAAAATACTAACCGTTTTTAAGATAATAACTTTTTCAAGGGGTAACAGCACAAATTCGCTTCTTTTTCTTTCCCCAACTGTTCGTTTTATCGTTCGGGTAATTTTTTCACTGAGATGCTTCTTCAGGATTTCTTTTGAATGGACATGCTCAACGATTTTCTGATTCCCCGTGCGTAACCACCGGCACAAAACACGAATAATACCACGAACCACTTCAATATGATCGGTCATAAGCTCATAAAGCCCATCCCGATAAAGACGAAAAAGCCGTGTGTTTTCAAGGGCCGTCACCGAGGCCGAGCGGGGTTCAGGATCCAGCACTGATAACTCACCAAAAATATCCCCGGGCCCTAAGGTACGGAGGGTTTGGGTTCCATCATGGACGCGTACCTGTCCGTCTGTAATGATATACATACAACTTCCCATATCTCCTTTTTCAAAAATCGGTTGCCCTACCTTTATTTCAATTTCCTCGAGGATAGAAGCCACTTCGATCAGAACTTGCTCCGGAGTTTCCGAGAAGATACCCAGGGTTTTCAAAAGGATCACCCTTTCGATCAGCAAGAGCGGGACCTTTTCTCCGCTTTTTTCGGCTTCCACCTGCCGGATAGCACGAATGATCTCGGGACCGACATTGCCGGGTAAACTTCTTGTATAACTCTGATACTTTAAGGGATCGAGTCGAGATAAAGTCCAGATCGCGGTTTCTCTCACTATCGGATTAGAATCCGAGAGAGCCGAAATAACTGCAGAGAGAATAGAGGGATTGGAAAGAGAGGTATTATAGGCCAGGGCATAAAGGGCACAGGTTTTAGTCCATGGATGTATCCACCGGTCCGATCGGCTTATAATCCTCTCTAGTTGTTGACCTCGATCCAGACTTTGTTGAGGAAAGAAAGCATGAAGGCGGTTAAGACGTTGGGTAGGGGTTAAACCCTCCAGCAAAGGAAAGAGCATCGGTTTTAGCTCTTGAGAAATCAAAAGATCAATAATCTCAAGGGCATAAGCTCTCTTTTCGGGGGAATCCTGTAGGAGATTATCCCGGGCCCGTAAAATGGATGGGGAATCATAAATAAAGGATAATAATAGAAGGATTCGCTTCTGATTTTGTTCTAATTCATAGGTCAAAGCCTTTTTCAAAAGAAATACCGAGGCTTCTTCTCCGATTCCTACCAGGGCTGCCAGGGTCCAGGTAGCATCCTCGATTTCCTCCCGGATTTTTTGATGGACCCTGAGGACCTCCCCCTCCTGGGCCCGGTAACCGCAGAGACTTAAGGAAACTAAAATATAGTAACGGACATCTTCATCCGGGAAATCGATTTTGTCTCGGAGCAGGGTTATGACTTGATTCCCCCGGATTCGTCCACAAATTCGGGCAATTCGAATGAGGACCTCCCGGGGCTGGTTTTTCTTATTGAACATCAAGGCCAGTTCTGATAAGACCGATTCCCCCGCAACAACCAGGGCCGAAGCAGCAGCATGATAAAACATAGGAGAGGAAAGATCCTCGAGTACCAGGGGCCATAACTTCGGATTCTGAACCCTCCCGGCAGCTATTAAGGCAGCTCGATGGACTTGCGGGTCTTCGTCTCTGAGTAACTTCAAGAGAGGATGGTAAAAACTACGAATTCCAACCTCTCCCAACACCTGTGCAGCCAGTTCCCGTTCATGGGGATCTGGGGAATTTACCCAGTTAGTTAGATTTTCGCCGGCCAACAGAATCCCTGCTATTCCACCATTACGTAGTAAGCCAACCATGGCCCCCATTCTTACCTGTAGGTCAGGATTTTCAAGATAAGGAGCAACCTGTTCGACTACTTCGGTTTCTCCCAGAGCACTTAAAGCTCTTAATGCAGCCGCCTGAACCGATGGGGAGCTTTCCAGCTTAAGCCTTTTATTAACCAGGGTTAATACAGAAGAAACCGGTTTAAACTCCACTTCTACCCTCCGCTCAATCCTGAGCAGAACATCCCGACGAACTTCTGGAGCGGGATGCTCCAATAAATCCATTAGAAAGGAATCCAAGGCGTCATGCTCTATTTTTTCTAGAATATTCAACGAATAAATAATCTCATTGGGATGAGAGCTCTTGAGTTTTTCCTTTAAGACGGCAAGACTCGAGGCATCACCCAAGGAAAGGGACATTCCTTCCAGTGTACGCCGGGTTAAAGCCCGTGTTAAAGCAACGGCATATTCCGACTGAATCAAAATAGAAACGATAACCCAACCGGCCAGGATAAAGAGCATGACATAAGCAAGCCTTACCGGACTGAAGGAACCGTTCAAATTGAACAGGAGCAGGCTTATACCTGCCAGTCCACTGGATACAGGTCCTACCATACCCTCTACGGCAACCTGAGCACTTAACCGTTCGCTGGCCCTTAAGGGTTGATAAAGAATGAGAAAAGCAGGTTTAAATATCGCCTTTCTCAAGACGCGGTCAGTCAACCTATTCATGGCTACCAACCAGAAAAACAGGGCAACAGCTCCAAATACCGTACCTGCAAGGACTGCCAATACGGTACCTACTGCCAGCATGAGGGGAAGGAGTGTCAATCCAACTTTAAGGCCATGCTGATTAAGCAGTCGACCGGATAAAAGGGTCCGGAATCCAAGGCTGACTATATCGGTTGCCCCATAAAAAACTCCTAAAAACCTGGATAATTCATCGGCATGCTCACGATCTGCTTTGACCTGCTCCAGAAAGATATAATTTAAGAAGTAAGTTGCGAACACGGAAAAAACGGCCAAGAGAAAAATCAAAACAAGATACCGATCCTTCAGAAGGTGAAAGATCTGATTTTGAACCTTCTTTGTTTCTGTTTGCTCTTCTTGAGGAATAAGGATGCGTTCCCGGAACCGGTGGAGGATGATCAGGAGAACAATCAGACATAAGATCAAACCTCCCGCCGAAATGAGTAAAAGATTCGGCGTACCTAAGACTTGAACCAGCAAGGGGATGGAAAAGCCGCTGAGAATTCGGGTAGCCGTATCTCCGGAGCCGATCAAACCGAACAACCGTTTACCCTGTCGTACATTGAACAGGCGTCCAGCAAGTCCCCAAAATTCAAGGCCCATAAGCATATCCAACATGTCGGACCAGATCAAAAGTCCAAAGATCAACCATCGGATAGGAACCCAAAGGCCCAAATAAAAGGCACAAACGGAAATGAATAAGAAGGCGAGTGTGCCCGGCAAAAGCCGGGTAACCGGGAGACGTTTTTCTAACTTTGAATAGAGAAACCCCCCTAGGGTAATGACTCCTGCCGAGGTTATATACGCATAGGGGAGAATTTTAACATCGAAGGTAGCAAGAAATAAAGCGTTAGCGGCTGTGTAAAAAAAGACCAGAGTGATCCCCAGGAAAAAGGAATGTATCAGCAATAACAACATAGGCCAGCCTTCACCGGGATAAATATTCCATAACGCGGCCAATTTGCCTGACATATATCTACTAATCCACTCTTACCCTTGGGAAGGATTCGGAGGATCCGGTCGGGTTTCAAGGTCTCGGACTTACTACAATGCCATTTATAACATCTTTGACTCCCTGGATATTTCGGGCTATGTCTTCTGCGGCCCTTTTTGTTAGAGTTTCCTCTACAGTCCCACTTAAATAAACGTCCCCATGGACCGTTTTAACCTCGATGAAATTCCAGGGAGTCCCAAGGGGAAAACGTTCATAGAGCTTTTCCTTCACTTCCTGGGTGATTTCCTCATCACTTCGTATTTGCTGGGGTGGGTGAGTTTTTTGAGCCGTCGCACACCCGGCCATGACAAGAAGTATTCCAAAATACAGGTAGATCCAGTATTTTTTACAGATGGAAAACATGACCATTTTAGAGAGTAGAAAGCCAGAAATCAGAATAAAAACCATCAAATCACAACCCCCTGGAAAACCCTTCTCTTTTGACTTCTGACTTCTGACTCCTGTTATCCTTTAAACCTCTCCATTAAAGTAAAGCTTGTTTACTAATATATCTCTTGACATTTTTTCTTTCCATGTTATCTTTACCAATCGTGAGATCCGTAAGGACTTCTGGTCTTACCAACGGTGAGACAGGTAAGTATTTTAACGGTTCTTTCGTTTTCCAAGAGTTCATAAAACTTATGCAAGCTGAGAAGATTGTTGAAATTAAAGGCACGAAGTCTGGATTGGCTATTTTGATTGATCCAGGAGCGCTTTTTGATGTGGTTTTAAATCAGTTGGATAAGAAGCTGGCGGATTCAAATAATTTCTTTTCTGGGGCAGAAGTGGATATTTATGTTGGAGATCGTATACTTTCTTCCGAAGAACGCAAGTTACTCAAAGACCTCGTTGAGAGAAAATATACCTTATATATTCGGGAATTTATTAATAAGCAAGGGCCTATAGAAGAAAAAGCTGGAGAGATCAAATCCTCGCAAAGATCGATTGCCCGGATTGAACGAAACAGTGGGAATCCTCTGAGGAAATCGAGGACGCTTACCCATCTGGTAGATCCTATCCTAAAACATGAAGAGGATACACTGTTTTTGCGTAGAACGATACGATCCGGTCAAACCATTGAGTATCCCGGTAACATTGTTATTTTGGGAGATGTAAATCCGGGCAGTTACCTGATAGCTGGAGGGGATATCATTGTACTGGGGCGTCTCCGGGGGGTTGCCCATGCCGGCGCTCAAGGAGCTGAAAATGCCGTAGTTATTGCCTTGCAATTGAGTCCCTCTCAGCTTAGAATAGCTCAATATATTGGTCGCTCACCCGACAATGAAATTCAAGATATTCAAAGGGCTGAAAAAGCATACGTAAAAGATGGAGAGGTTGTTATTGAATCCATTCTTTAACCCGATAGTTTTATCAAGTAGGAGATACAAATTATGGAAAGTAAAGCCATTGTTGTTACTTCCGGAAAAGGCGGAGTCGGTAAAACCACAACCACAGCCAACCTGGGGGTTGGCCTCGCCTTGTTAGGGAAGAAGGTGGTTGTTGTCGATGCAGATATCGGATTACGTAATTTAGATATGATTTTAGGACTGGAAAATAGAATTGTTTATGATCTCGTTCATGTGGTCGAAAAACGCTGCAAGCTGAGCCAGGCGCTGATTCGAGATAAAAATGTGAAGACTTTATTTTTATTACCTGCAGCACAAACCCGGGATAAAGACGACGTATCTCCGGAGCAGATGATTGAACTGATTGAGACGCTCAAAAAGGAGTTTGATTATGTTTTGATCGATTGCCCGGCTGGAATCGAAGCTGGGTTTCGAAATGCAGTAGTTGGGGCCGACTTTGCAATCGTGGTAACGACACCAGAAGTCTCCTCTGTAAGAGATGTGGATCGGGTGATAGGACTTTTGGAAGCCTCTGAAAAGAGCCAACCTAAACTGATTATTAATCGAATTAAGCCGGATTTAGTTAAAAGAGGGGATATGATGGATGCCAGTGCGATTCTCCAGATTCTTGCTGTGGAACTCCTGGGGATCGTTCCCGACGATGAAAACATGGTGGCCTATACAAACCGGGGGGAACCGGCTGCTTTATCCCCCAGATCCCCGGCCGGTAAAGCTTATCGCAATATCGCCATGCGATTGGAAGGCCAGAAAGTAGATGTCCTCTCTCCAGAAGGAGAAAAGGGCGGACTGTTGAAGGGGCTTAAAAGATTAGTTGGAATAGACTAGAACTCAGCAGCAAGGAGATAGATTTGGTGGTTACAATCTAGCGGGTTCTATTTCTGGATTGTTCACCCGATTACACAAACCAATTATGATAGATTATATTAAAACTTTATTCAGACCAAGACCACGTAGTGCCGATATTGCCAGCGAAAGATTAAAAATTATTCTCCACCACGAGAGGAGAAACATCGATTCCCCGCTGTTGGAACAATTAAAGGAGGAAATTATCAAAGTAGTCAGAAAATTTGTAGAGGTTGACCCGGATCATATTGAAATCAACCTGAAAAAGGGAGATAATGTGGAGGTTTTAGATGTAACGGTCCCTATCGCCAGTAATCCCATAAAAATGCGCTAAACTTAATCTATTCGTAGAATCTTGGAAAAACCTTACAAACTCTGGAAAAGCCTTTCAAACTTTGTCTGGGAGGTTGAAAGTTGAATTTCGCGTTGTCCTTCCGAAAGGATCTTTAGGTAAACGGATAATCTCTGCGGTGGAAGCCAGTCCAAAATTTTCTCTGCCCACTCAACCAGTGTTACGCCTTTTCCGTAAAAATACTCCTCAAATCCTAAATCGAAGAGCTCTTCGAGTTTATTAATCCGGTATAAATCGAAGTGATAAATCGGAACCCGGCCTTGATATTCATTAATCAAGGTAAAAGTAGGACTGGTTACCTGCCTAGGGTTTAAGATATCCAATCCTACGGTAATCCCCTGAATTAAGCAGGTTTTACCGGAACCTAACTCTCCGGTTAAAGCAACCACGTCGCCAGCATCTAAATTTTTTCCCAGCTTAATCCCTAGCCGATGGGTCTCCTCAGGAGATTGGGATAACAGGGTCCGGGTATACAAGATGGGGAGTTAAAATGCCGAAGGGGGGACTCGAACCCCCAAGGGAGTAATCCCACTACGCCCTGAACGTAGCGTGTTTGCCAATTTCACCACTTCGGCTTAATCTTTTCTTAAACCAACTCGATTTTCTTTACCATGGGATAGGAAATACCCCTTTATTAATATACTACTTCTCACCAACTTGTCGATGGTTTTTTTACAGATTTCGCTACCCGGGTTTTCACTGTATACCTCAGGCCCTCAGAATAACTAAAAGTAAACCCGGCATCAAACAGAGAGCGGCTATAACCAGCATGGTAGGACCCGTAGGAAGAGAAAATAAAAACGACAAGTAAAATCCGACCAGGGCCGAACCGAATCCGAATACCACGGCAACAGCAAAGGTCGTTAGAAGCCGATGGGTGATGAGAAGTGCCGAGGCTGACGGTAAGATCATAAAGGCAAATACCGGTAAAGCTCCAATGGAACTGATGGAAATGGATATAGCTACGGCCAGAGTTAAGAAAAGCAATTGATTAAATCTATGGGTTTTTAGTCCGGCGGCCCGGGCCGTATCGGCATCAAAAGCCGTAAAGATAAATTGCTTGTAAAAGAGCCCATGAAAAAATAGAACCACCAGGCTGATAAGGATCAGAAAAAGAAGTTGGGGAGTCGAGACAAAGACGGCATTACCGAAAAGTACATTCTCAATCTCATGGGCGTCCTTCGCTGTGCGGTCTAGAATGAGCAGAACCAACCCTGCCGGTACAGTATAGAGGATTCCCAAAACGCTCTCCCGGGTCAATCGCCGTTCCTGTAATTGCAGAGCTATAAGGCCGGCAGCCATACAGGCAAAAATTAAAGACATCCCGCTCTGAAAGGTGAAAAAACTTCCAGACCCTTCCTGCCCGGAAAATCCTTGCGGGCCGGCCAATCGGTTACTTATCAAAAAAGATAGGGCAATTCCCAGTGAAGAAATCTGGGAAAGGGCCGCACTGACAAAAACAATCCGCCTGAGAATAACGTAAACTCCTAAGTAAGAACTTAGAATAGCTGCCACCATACAGGCTAAGATTCCGTTCCGGAGAATAGGTAGGGCTTCCCAGAAAGTCATGCCGTTACTTTCTGCAAGTAGAATATCTTTGATTAAGGGGATATGGAGTAAATATTCCACTTTGAGACCTCTCTATGAGCTGGTAGCATGGGAAGATACTTACCCCTCCAGGAGGAAGTTCCAAAGATCCTTCCTAAGGTTAAACAGACCAATCCGGGAGTAAGCACAACCCTGCTATTTAAGTCTCGCTGTTTCTCTTTAAAGATCCTCGCATTAAGACCACGCGATGTTCATTCCAGTTATGAACTTCCAAATCCAGGTTGTAGATTTCCCTGAGTTTATCCTGGGTTAATAACCAGGTAACCTCACCATACTCAATTCTACGGGTCTCCGGTCGAATCAAAATAAGTTTCTCTCCGTAATTTGCTATTAAATGAAGGGAATGGGTTACCATGAGCAGGGTACAGTCAAGATCTTTACGGAGTTTTAATATTAACTCCATAATGCTGGCTTCTCCGGCAATATCCATTCCATCCATGGGTTCATCGAGTACCAGAACATCGGGCTCCAAAGCCAGTGCCCGGGCAATCAGGACCCGCTGCTTTTGTCCACCGGATAGAGAGCGAAAAAGTTTTCCGGCAATGGAAGAAGCTCCGACTTTTTCAAGATAATCATGAGCCAAATGCCGGTCTTCAGGTCGAATTCGTCCTATCCCCCGGGCCGGGTACCGACCCATGAGGACCACGTCTAAGGCAGTCACCGGAAAAATATCATCCAGGGTACTCCTTTGGGGGACATATCCAAAGGTTAAAGTATCGATTTTCTCAATTCGACCCTGAAGAGGTTTTAAAATCCCCAGGATGGTTTTTACCAAGGTGGATTTCCCGGCCCCGTTAGGGCCTACAATACCCCAAAACTCTCCTTTTTGAATGGAGAGGGTAATTCCTTCCAGTAAAGGTTGATGGCCATATCCAATGGATAGATTGATCAGTTCAATTTGAGCCGGCATAGCTTCTATTCTATAGAAAAATCCAATTTGCTCACCCCTGCAAACCTTTAAAGGCTTCGAGCAACTTCCCATAAATAACTTCAAAAAGTTGAAAGTAGTCCTGGACACCGAGGTTTGGGCCAACCGAAGAGGGAAGAACCAGGATATGGGCGCCGGTCTCCCCGGCCAGTTGACCGGCTACTTTTTTATCCTGATAGGTTTCCAGGAGGATTAACCGAACCTTCTGGATCTTCATCTGTCGGGCCAGTTTCTTCAAAGAACTCTGCTTAGGTAGGCCAAGCTCCAGGGGTTCGATATAACCCAATATCCGAATCCCATGCCGATTCAGCAAATAATTCCAGCTACGATGATAACTGACCACTTGAAGTCCGGCATAGGGGATCATCTGTTTGTCCCATTCCTGAATTCTTTCCCGAAGCCTGGACGCAAACTTTTCATAATTCGTTCGATACGTAGATTCATGATCCGGATCCAGTTCACTCAACTTTTCAGAAATATTCTTGGCAATGACCAGCCCGTTAGCCGGGTTAAGCCAGTAATGATGATTTGCAATTTGACCGGTCTTGGCTCCATAGACAAAATTCGCATCGAAAAGCGGCGAACGACCTACCTCATCCGGGCTATAAAAGATAAGATCCGCTCCCCTTGAAACATCCAGATAGCCGGATTTTCCAGGTAATATTTTATCGTTTCTGGATTTTTGTAGAAGTTCCGGTAACCACATGACTTCCAGAAGTTGCCCGTTGACGACGAGAAGGTCCGCCCGATTGAGAAGAGGAATGAGGGAGAATCGGGTGGTCACAAGATGAGGATCCTCTTCCCCCCGGGTCAGGCTTTCTACCTGGACATAGGAGCCACCAATTTCTACAGCAATAGCTGCATCGTGCGGAAAAGTAGTGACTACCTGGAGCTTTTCCAGGGCCTGGGAGCTACTTTCTATAAGAAGATTTAAAACTAAAAGAACAATCGAAATGAAAAACACGTTGACTTTACACAAAGAGGATAAGATATAAAACATAAAACGCAAGTTTAGCTCTATCCTGACCTGACATGTTCTACGCTCAAGTTAGCATTGAAACATGGTATAAAGGAAAGGGAGAGCTGGGACATCAGCAATCCTTAAGTTCCCCCTTCCCGATGCGGGAAGGGAAGTCCGAGGGTTAGAAAAAAGATACGCCATCTTCACAGGAAATGAATAGAATACAATCTGTTCAATCAGAATCGATATTAGGGCCTTTCACCTGGATTCAAGTGAAAGGCCCTTGACCACCGGATGGAACAAAGGAGAGGTTCTTGGGTGGTCTAACTTTTATTCAGGACCTTAAGGGCTTTGGTCAGTTCTTCGTAAATTTTATCCAGCATTTGAATGTAATCTGAGATTCCCAATTCCTCATCTACCGAAGTTGCAAGGGTTACTAGGGTGGCTCCACTCTGGTTGGCTACCTCTTGAGCCAGCTTTTTATTCTGATAATGTTCTACCAATACGAGCTTGATGTTATTACTTTTCATCCGCTGAACTAAAGAGGCCATATAGGCAGCATTGGGGGGAACGGTCTCTCTGGGCTCTATATAAGCAAAAATTGTAAATCCATGCCGACGGGCCAGATAGTTAAAAGTTCGATGATAGGTCACAAGCTGAACCCCTTTATACGGCTCCATGGCAGCATCCCATCCTGCTATCTTCTCCTTTAATTTAGAGATAAAGGCCTCATAGTTTGCTTTATAATAAGGCTCATTGCCTGGGTCCATCTCTGCTAACTTTCGGTAAACATTTTGAGCGATGATAAGGCCATTACCGGGGTCGATATAATAATGATGGTTACCGATTCGATTCTCCCCTACCCCTACAACCAGATTTAAATGAAAAAAGGGTGTGTCGTAAAGATCTTCAGGTGCATAGGGAATGGTATCCACTCCCTCTGAGAGCTTGAGATATCCTTCATGACCTTCCAGGATCTTTACATTCCGGCAGCTACTCAAGGCAGTGGGGAGCCAGGCTACCTCCAGCAACTGTCCGTTGACGGCCAGAATATCGGCCCGGTTCAAAAGAGCTGCATAAGTCGGTTTAGGTTGAATATAATGAGGATCCTGGATACCACGGGACAAACTATTTACGATAACTTTATCCCCTCCAATGGCTTTAATAATAGAGGCGTCGTGGGCAAAGCTGCTTACAATACGAAGTCCTTCTTTTGCCTCGACGAAAAGAGCACTTTTCAAGCTTAGAAGAAGAACGATTCCTAATAGAATGATTCTTAAACCTCGCATATCCTTTAACTCCTTACCTTTAAGGTATAGAACGTAAAATGCAAAATACCTGATAGTTAGTGTCTCACGTTCTATTCTACATAACCTGTTTCCCGTTAATACCTCTTAAGGGGCAGGATTCCTATTTTCTGGCTATCCTCTCTAGAAAAGATTATAAAATTTACCCAATCCGGGTGTAACCGTTCCACCTCCAATGTTGAATTGAACGATAAAGGTAGAATAAGCCTTATCTTGTCCGGATTCGGCGTTGTATTCATACTGGAAATTCACTCGGCTAACCGGATTGAAGAAATGGCGTAAGCCCACGGTGAACCGTTGCTGACGATCTTCTTCTCCCTGGGGGATGCCCACATAATCAAACCGGAAGTTGACGTCAAAGAGGTAAGAGAACCGATAATTGATTTCGGTATACATTCCGCCCACTGTATCGTTTCCCTCAAAGATGAAGCTACAAAGGATGGGATCCGATGTACATTCTGTGGGTCGGGTTCGATCAAATCGGAATATTCTAGGATTTTCCCGGTTTGCCCAGTAAAACTCGGTAGTCCATCGTAAATAAGGGCTAAAAGCCCGGGGTTTGTACTGATAAGTCCAGTCAAATCCATAGATAATCGTCTGATCATTGGTGCCTTCTTTATTTCGACCTCCTCCCAGAGAAGCTCCTATTTCGAGGTTACTGTGTTCGGTCAAATCAAAAAAGGTTGTTGCCCGGCTCAAGATAATGTAATCATCAAAACTACCTCCTCCGAAAATGGGATCTGTATCCGGCTCGAAGGTGAAAAAATCGAAGGGCCCTCGCATAATGTCAATGGAAAACTCGGTAAAAATCGGTGTAGGGGGTTGAAAGTCAAGCTCAGCCCCAATGTTATGAATTCCATCCACACCTAATAGAAAAGTAGTAATCAGAGGAGGGTCTGCAAAAATCCATTCGTGATCATGGTACTGGTTGATCTTACCAAAGTTAGCTCGAAAATTTCCGATTTTAAACTGGAGGTAAGCAGGTAATTTATGAAAGAGAATGAAGGCCTCTTCAATTCCAGCAGAATCTCGCTCAAAGGCCAGAAATAGAGCCCACTTGGCATTATATTGATAGACATCCTGACTTAAAGATAGATCAAAACTGGTTAAATTCAATCCCCGTTCATGCCGATCCCCAATCTTGAAAGGGTTAAACCCCTCCTCGTAATCACTAAAGTTCACATAGGCAATGTTACCGGTCCAGGAGATATCTACCAGACCATATCGACTTAAACTGATACCCTTTGTATGGGCAAAAACTTCAGGCGTAATACCCAGACTACCGACAAATACTCCTGTAAGCAGAGCAAAAAAAATTTTTCTGACTCTAATTCTCGTCATACCTCCTCCCCTTTATAGCAAGGATAGATTTACTCCACCTCGGTTCGGTTCCCCTGTGTAAGTAGTATTACGATTATTTTTTCATTTGGTAATAAACCAGTATACTTCATTATTATGGATTTGAGTTATGATACAATATTCAAATTAGTATTACTATAAGAATCTTTGTCAAGAAAAATAGTGATGGATATTTGCTTTTTTTATAAATCTCTTATGTTTTAAGCCTTTAGGAGGCATCGAAGCAGGTAGATTTCAAAAAAGAAAGATCATTTTACCCGGCATAGAAGCCAGGTCCAAAAGTGTCCTGGCCTATTTGCCCGTGAGTACAGAGTTCAGGGTGCCACTGGTGAGAATATCTGCAGGCATAGGTTTTGTCTCCTCTAAAAATTTTCCTTTATTTTATTGACAAGTACCCAGATGTGATATTTATTTTAAAATATATTCACTAAAAGTAATACTAATTTTATAATCGTATTACTAAGTTAAAGATTAAGTTCCACTCATGAGGCACCTCCGTCATTCCTGATGAGTGGAGATAGTCCTCGATTCTATGAAGTCGAGGACTATCTTTTCCTTTTGGAGGAACCCCTTGTATGATTTTCCAATATCTCCTCATGGGAGGGAAATGGGCTTTACTTCTTCTCTTCTTTTCCTGGCTATCCCCTATCGCCTATATAACGGGCTTTTTATTTACAAAAACGACCATTGCGATTCTTAGTCGTTTGAAGGTTTCAGAAAAATTTTGTAGATATGCGGCTTTAAGCCTTGCAACCTTCCTTTCTTTGGGGGCTTACCTTTTGGTTATCTACTGGATTTTTTAATCTCATGGTCAGAGAAGGATTCTTTTCCTCTGCGTCGGTTTACCAGGATCATCCGTTGAGGTTCACTCCTTGACTGGCTCAGGGCAAATAGGCAAGAAGTCGCATAGACTCTGGCCTGGTTCCAACAGGAATTCTGGAATGGGTTGACCGATCCTTTCCCAGTGAAAGAATATGATTGGGGAAAATGGGTAGAATAGAAAGATAAATTATGATTTTACTTCTGAAAGATTCTGGGTTGTTTTGAATGCCTAAAACAGAAAAGGCCAGAGAAAAAATCTCTGGCCTTTTTAAAAGAACAGGATCTTTACTTACTGGGAGGGAGATGATAGCCTTCCTTACCTAACTTGATCCGATACAAACTTTTGCCCGCCGTAATGTACAACGTCTTGCTCTCTTCCCCACGACCAAATCCCACATTGGTCGGAATCTCCGTCGGAATATACCCTAACTCCTTCCCCTCAGGGGAATACACATAGATCCCAGGCCGCTTCTCACTCCGCACC